>CALMRL010000161.1 GCA_937873345.1 uncultured Beijerinckiaceae bacterium
CTGCCGTCCCGACATCCGCGGCCACGGTGCCTCCGGCGGTCCGCGCGGCCATGCACGGCGCCGCGACGCGCCGCTGCGGGATGTCGAGACGCTGGGCGCGCAGCTCACCCGCCAGCGTGCCCCGCGGCGCCTGTACCTCGGAGGCCATTCCTCCGGCGCCGGCCTGCTGGTCAACGCGCTCTCCCGCGGGTGGCCGCATGGGCCGGTCGTCGGAGTGGCGCTGCTCGCGCCGAACTTCGGCTACCACGCCGCGCTCGAGCGCAGCGGTGCAGCCTTCTCCGGCGCGGCCTTCTGGCCCTTCGTGGTGAACTGGTTCTCCCGCGGCCGCCTCGCCGGCGGCGCTCCGGCGGTGCGCCTCGACTTTTCCGCCTTCGCCGATGCCGAAGCGATCGGTGCCGTGTCGCGCTACACCGTGAACATGGCGCTCGCCGTGACGCCCGACGATCCCGGCGGACAGCTTGCGCGCTTGGCCGCGCCGCTATGGGTCGGCCTCGCCGGCGACGACGAGATTCTCGATGTCGAGCGCACCGCGGCCTTCCTCGCTCGCCACGCGCCTGCCGCGGGGATGGAGCGGATCGCCGGCGCTTCGCATCTCGGCATCCTGCTCGATGCCGCACCGGCGATGACGGCGGCCCTGCACCGCTTCGGACTGCCGGAGACGATGAGGGTATGAGGGTTTTCCACACGGCTGTGCGAAAATGCCGGCTTTGAGATTTTTTTAACGAAGGGGGTTGACTGGCCGGAACGAATGTCTGCGCCGCCTGTTCTGACTTAAGACAAGCACGCATGCGAGGGGTGGCCGAGGAGGCTACGCAGGGCGGGCAGAAACAAGACGGGGCTCATGACCATGGTCATCACCACCAAGCGCCTGCACCGCTCGATCCTCAAGCTGTCGGTCGCCGCCGCCATTTTCGCTTCGGTCGGCGTCGCTGCTGCCACGCCCTTCCTGACCCACGCCGTGGTCACTGCGAAGACGCAGATTGGCCAGTTGCAGCCACTGGCCTCCGGCCCGGCGATTCAGCTTGCCAAGGCGATGCCCGGCCAGGAAGAGGACTGCGTCCGCGTCACCCGCATGGTTGGTCCCGACGGCAAGGAGTATCCTACCAACGCTCTCGTCTGCGGCGGCGACCGCTAAGTCGGTACCGAAGCTGGCATCGAGCTTTGGATGTCGATGGTTTGATCGTTCTCGCGCCCGAGGGACTTTACTGTCCCTCGGGCGATTTCTTTGTTGACCCCGTTCGCCCGGTCGCTCGTGCCCTGATCACCCACGGCCACGGCGACCACGCTCGCTCGGGTCACGGCGCCGTCTTGGCAACGCCCGAGACCATCGGCATCATGAAAGTGCGCTACGGCGCCGATCGCATCGGCACGACGCAGGCGGTCAAACCCGGCGAGACTTTGCGTCTCGGTGACGTCGCCGTCAGCTTCCATCCCGCCGGCCACGTCTATGGCTCGGCGCAGGTGCGAATGGCCTTTCCGCCGAGAGCGCCCGGCCGGGCTCCCGTGACGGTGGTGGTGTCCGGCGATTACAAGCGCGAGGAGGACCCGACCTGTCGGCCCTTCGAGGTCGTGCCCTGCGATGTCTTCGTCACCGAGGCGACGTTCGGTCTGCCGGTGTTCCGCCACTCCCGTACGGAGGACGAGATCGCCAAGCTTCTGGCGTCGCAGCGCCTCTTCCCCGAGCGCGCGCATCTCGTCGGCGCGTACGTGCTTGGCAAGGCGCAGCGCGTGATGGCCCTGCTGCGCCGCGCCGGCTACGACCGCCCGATCTACGTCCACGGCGCCGTGGTGAAGCTGACGAACTTCTACGAGAACGAGGGCATCCGCCTCGGCGACGTCCGCCGCGTCGATCCCAAGGAGCGCCCGAAGCTCGGCGGCGAGATCGTGATCTGCCCGCCCTCCGCCCTGCAGGATCTGTGGGCGCGCAAGTTTCCGGACCCGGTGGTCGGCTTCGCCTCGGGCTGGATGCGGGTGCGCAACCGCGCCCGGCAGAAGGGCGTCGAGTTGCCGCTGGTGATCTCCGACCACGCCGACTGGGAGGCGCTGTGCACCACGGTCGCCGAAACCGGCTGCTCCAAGCTACTCGTCACCCACGGCGAGGCCGACGCGCTGGTGTATTGGGCGCGCAGCCAGGGCATCGAGGCCGAGCCGCTGCACATCCTGGGCTACGGCGACGAGGACGCTGAACCGGAGATTGCCGAGGACGCGGCCTGACGGCGGGCGCCGGCGACCGCTCATGTCGTGGCTGATCGGGACCCGCCGAACCCGCATTCGCGGCGGCCGTCGGCGCCCGTGCAACGACACAAGAAGCTGCCCACCCCGCGGCCGCATCCTACATTGCTACCATGAACCGTTTCGCCCTGCTGCTCGACCGCCTCGGCTACGAGCCGTCGCGCCTCAACAAGCTGCGCCTGCTCGTCGACTACTTCCGCACCGTGCCCGATCCCGAGCGCGGCCTGGCGTTGGCGGCGATGACGGATGCGCTGGTCTTCACCCACGCCAAGCCCAACGTCGTGCGCGCACTCGCCGCGACGCGCGTCGACCCTCACCTCTTCGATCTCTCCTACGACTACGTCGGCGACCTGTCGGAATGCGTCGCCCTGCTGTGGCCGGCCCCGCCGCGCGAGCCCGGCATCGGCCACAACAGGCCGCCGCTCACCTTGAGCGAGGTGGTGATGACGCTCGCCACCGCCGGCAAGCTGGAACTGCCGCGGCTCATCGCGGAATGGCTCGACCTGCTCGACGAGACCGGGCGCTGGGCGCTGCTCAAGCTGATCACGGGGTCACTGCGCATCGGCGTCTCCGCTCGCCTCGCCAAGACGGCGGTCGGCGAACTCGGCGGCCGAACAGCCAACGAGATAGAGGAGGTGTGGCACGGGTTGCGCCCGCCGTATGTCGAGCTGTTCGCCTGGGTCGAGGGGCGCGGCGAGCGCCCCGATGCCGTCGACCCGGCCCCCTTCTCGCCGCCGATGCTCGCCCATCCCATCGAGGAGCGCGATTTCGCCGCCCTCGATCCCGCGGCGTTCCGTGCGGAGTGGAAGTGGGACGGCATCCGCGTGCAGGCGTCGCGCGGCCTCGAAGCCGATGGCTCCACCGTGGTACGGCTGTTCTCGCGCACCGGCGAGGACGTCTCCGATAGCTTCCCCGACCTCGGCGAGATGCTGGCGACGCTGCCGGCGCCGCGCTTCTCGCTGGACGGCGAACTGCTGATCGTGCGCGAAGGTTTGGTGCAGCCCTTCGGCGTGCTGCAGCAGCGCCTGAACCGCCGCACCGTGACGCTGAAGCTCCTCGCCGACTTCCCCGCCCACATCCGCGCCTACGACCTTCTTCGCCTCGGCGACAAGGATTTGCGGGCGCTGCCCTACACCGAGCGGCGCGAGCGCCTCGCCGCCTTCATCGACGAGGCCGGCAACCCAGCGCTCGACCTGTCGCCGCTCGTCGCCTTCACGAACTGGGACGACCTCGCGGCCGCGCGCCGCGATCCCGCCTCGGCCGGCGGTGGCCCGGACGCCGAGGCGATCGAGGGGCTGATGCTGAAGCGCGCCGATAGCCCCTACCTGCCGGGGCGACCCAAGGGGCCGTGGTGGAAGTGGAAACGCGAGCCCTTCATCGTCGATGCCGTGATGATGTACGCGCAGCGCGGCTCGGGGAAGCGCTCGTCCTTCTACTCCGACTACACCTTCGGCGTCTGGCGCAGCGATGCCGAGGGCGAGGGGCTGGTGCCGGTCGGCAAGGCGTACTCCGGCTTCACCGACGCCGAGCTGGTCAAGCTCGACCGCTACGTCCGCAACAACACCGTGAACCGCTTCGGCCCCGTCCGCGAGGTCGTGCACGGGCAGGACGAGGGGCTGGTGCTGGAGATCGCCTTCGAGGGCCTGAACCCGTCGACGCGGCACAAGTCCGGCGTCGCGATGCGCTTCCCCCGCGTCGCCCGCATCCGCTGGGACAAGCCGGCGCGCGAGGCCGACCGCATCGAGACGCTGGAGGCGCTGCTGCGGGTGCCCGCCTGACGCGTTCGTGATCGACGGGCCGCGTCGGGACGGGCGGGGGCGGCACGTTAACCATACCGGGAGGACGAATGATGCTTACGACGCTTCGCAAATGGACGATCGCCGGCGTGGCCGCCGCCACGCTCGCAGGCACCACGATGGCCACCGTCGACACGGCGCAGGCCTTCTACGGCCGGGGCGGCTACGGCTTCCACGGCGGTCACGGCTTCCGCGGCGGTTACGGGTTCCGGGGTGGCTACGGCTTCCGTGGAGGCTTCGGCCGCTTCGGCTACGGCGGCTACGGCTTCCGCCGTTTCGGCTACGGCTATGGCGGCTACGGCTTCCGTCGCTTCGGCTATGGCTACGGCTATCCCTTCTACCGGCCGTTCTATCGCCGCGCCTTCTTCGGCGGCCCCTACGGCTACGGCGGCTTCTACGGACGCCGCTTCTTCTACTGAGCGCCGCTGCGCCCTGCGGGTTGTCCACGGCTGAAATCGGCTGCGGCGCCGCGGGGCGGAACCCGCATCCCGCCCCGCTGTTCGCGACCGGAACGGTGATGGGCGGGGGCAAGATGGTCGAGGCGGGAAGATCGGCGACGCGGGCGATCTTCGCCGAAGCTCTCGTCCGCTTCGATCCCGAGCGATCGGTGATGATCCTCACGCACAACGATGCCGACGGCCTGTCCGCCGGCTGCCTGCTCGCTCGCGCCCTGGCGCGCGCGGGAAGGACCGCCGAAGTCCGCATCGTCGGCCGCGGCGAGGGCGCCTGGACCGAGGCGATGCGCGCCGAGCTGTCGGGCCGTCCCATCGGCGGCCTGATCGTTGCCGACCTCGGCTCGCGCGAGGATGAGGTGCTCGCGGGCGTGCCGACGATCGTCGTCGACCACCATGTCCCCATCGACGCCGCCGGCGCGGCGACCGTGATCTCCGGCTACGGCGAGGATCCGATCCCCACCTCCAGCCTGCTCGCGTACCGCTGCGCCCAGGCGCGCGGGCCGGTAGACGACCTGCTGTGGCTCGCGGCCGTGGGGTTGATCGGCGACCTCGGCGACAAGGCGCCTTTCGCCGAACTGGTTGAGGCCAAGAAGAGGGAGACCGGCACCGCGTTGCGCGAGGTCGTGTCGCTGGTCAACGCGCCGCGGCGCACGGCCGGCGGCGACGCGGCGCCGGCGCTGGCGGTCCTGATGACGGCGACGGGCGCCAAGGACGCCCTCGCCCGCCCCAAGATCGAGGCGCTGCGCGCCGCCCGCGAGGAGGTCAAGGCGGCGGTGGAGGCGGCGAAGAAGGTCGGTCCTCGCGTCGGCGCGGATGTCGCCCTCGTGCTCCTCGACACGCCCTGCCAAGTGCATCCCCTCATCGCGCAGACGTGGCGCACCCGCCTCAAGGACAAGATCGTGATCGCCGCCAACCTCGGTTATCGCGAGGGCCACGTGCACTTTGCCGCGCGATCGGCGACCGGGCGCAACCTCATCGACTATCTCCGCGACGTCGCGCCGCCCGGCATCGACGACAGCTACGGCAACGGCCACGAGCAGGCGACCGGCGGCGCCCTGCCGCTGGCGAGCTGGCCCGTGTTCCTGCGCAACATCGGCTTCGATGCCGATGGCCGGCCCGCGAAGGCTGCGGCAAAGGAGGCGGCATGAGCGACCTCGTCACGCCCCGCCGCCTCGGCTTCCCCGTCAAGGTGATGGCTCGCCCCGACCTGAAGAGCAACGACACCCGGCGCTGGCAGGCCGGGCCGCACCTGAAGACGTCGCTGGAGCACATCGACCTGATCCTCGACCACCTCGTGCGCCACAGGATCGGCATGTACCGGATGTCGTCGGACCTCGCGCCTTATGCGACCCACCCTGACATGCCGCAGTTCCACAGCATGGTGGCCGAGAGCGACGCCGAGCTTGCCGCCGTCGGCGCTAAGGCGCGCGCCGCCGGCATCCGCCTGTCGTTTCACCCCTCGCAGTACATCGTCCTGAACTCGCCCGACCTCGACCTGGTGAGGAGGTCGATTTCCGACCTTGCCAGCCAAGCGGAAATGCTCGACCGCATGGGGCTCGGCCCCGAAGCGGTGATGGTGATCCACGTCGGCGGCACCTACGGCGACCGCGCGGCGGCCAACGCCCGCTGGGTCGAGACCTGGAACACCCTGCTGCCGGAGCCCGTGCGCCGCCGCCTGGTGCTGGAGCACGACGACATCCGCTTCTCCGCGTCCGATATTCTATGGATCCATCAGCACACCGGCGTCAGGCTGATCTTCGACCACCAGCATTTCTGGTGCCTCAACCCCGACAAGCTCGACATGATCGAGGCGCTAACCGCCATCCTCCGGACTTGGCCGGAGGGGCAGCAGCCGAAGATCCACTTCTCCTCGCCCCGCACCGAGCTACGCGAGGTGAAGCGTAAGGTTTCGGCCGCCGAGACGGCGAAGCTGAAGAAGGCGGCCGAGCGCAAGGCGAAGATCAAGGAGATCAAGCCGACGCGCGTGCCCAAGATCAGGACCGTGCAGATCGCGCCGATCTGGACGGGGCACGCCGACTACGTCCATCCCTTCGAGTTCATGACCTTCATGCGCGCGGCCTCGCACCTCGACTTCGACGTGATGCTGGAAGCCAAGGTGAAGGACATGGCGCTGATCCGGTTGCGGCCGGACATGCTGCGCTACGCTCCCGACGTCGCCCGGCAGTTCGGTCTCGGCGAGGCGGAGAAGGCGGCGCTGGAGGCCGAGGACGCGGTCTTCGACGAGCGCGAGGCGGGGACGAGCGAAGAGATGGAGGAGGCGGCGTAGCCCGTCTGGCGTGGCGCCGGCGCCATCGCCATCTTTTCCCCATGTCACATGCAACCTCGCGCCTCGACGCTGTCGTCATCGGGGCGGGCGCCGCCGGCATAGCCGCCGCGCTCTCGCTGCGTGCCGCCGGCCTTGATATCCTCGTGCTGGAGGCCCGCGACCGACTTGGCGGCCGCGCCCATACGGATGCCTGCGGTACGCCCTACGCGCTCGACCTCGGCTGCGAGTGGCTGCATTCGGCGGATGATAACGTGCTCGCCCGTCTCGCGCCGGAGCGCGGCTTCAGTCTGGACAAGACCGACCCGCCGTGGAGCCGCCGCCCGTTGCGTTGCGGCCTCGGCGAGGCGGAGGCGGCGCGCTTCGAGGTCGATCAGGCTGCCTTCTGGGAACGGTTGGAGCGCGCCGGCGCCGAGGCACAACGCTCGGGGCGCGATCATCCCGCATCCGACTGCTTCGATCGCCAAGCGCGGGGCAACGGCCTCATCGATGCGATCTCGACCTACTACAACGGCGCGCCGTGGAGCCGCGTCTCGGCGATCGACTTCGACCGTTACGTCGACACCGGCGTGAACTGGCGGGTGCGTGGCGGCTATGGCGCGATGATCGCCGCACTTGGCGGCGACTTGCCCGTCCGCTTCGGCTGCCATGTCGGAAGACTGGACCTTGGAGGACGTGACGTTCGCATCGACACCGCCCAGGGCTCATTCGAGGCGGGGCGGGCGATCATCACCGTCCCGACGAGCGTGCTGGCCTCGGGCGCCATCCGCTTCGACGCCGCTTGCGACGACCACCTCCACGCCGCGACGTACCTGCCGCTTGGCGTCGCCAACAAGCTGTTCCTCCGCCTCGACGAGGCCGAGGCCTTCCCGCCCGACACACGCCTGTCCGGCTCGATCGACCAGCGCGACATCGGGACCTACACGCTGCGCTCCGGCGGGCGAGCGCTGATCGAGGGTTACTTCGGCGGCGACTATGCCCGCCATCTCGAGGAGGGCGGGCTGGCAGCTTTCGTCGATGCCGCGAGGCGCGAGATCGCCGAAGCATTCGGCTCCGACCTTTCGACCAAGCTGACGCCGGTGGTGGCAACGGGTTGGGCGTCCGATCCCCTGTCCCTCGGCTCCTATTCGCACGCCCTGCCGGGCCATGCCGACGCGCGTTGCGTGTTGGCCGAGCCGGTGGACAGCAGGCTATGGTTCGCGGGCGAAGCGACGTCCGCGAGGTTGTTCTCGACCGCCCCCGGCGCCGGGGAGGAGGGGGCAAGAGCGGGAGTTCAGCTAACCGAAGCGGTCCGCCAGCAGATTTCGCTTCGGCGGGCCTGAAGATCGACAAACAAAAACGCCCCGCGGAAAACCGTGGGGCGTTTCGAGCTTAAGCGCTTGGCTGAAGCTTAGTAGGCATACCCGCCGTAGCCACCGTAGGGGTAACCGTAATAGGGGTAGCCATAGCCGTAGCCGTAGTAGGGGTAGCCGTAGGCGCCATAACCATAGCCCAGGCCAGCGCCCAGCAGGCCACCGGCGAGCAGGCCGGTGCCGAAGCCGCCGAAGCCGCGGCCGGATCCAAAGCCGAAACCACACACGCCGAACCCACGACCGCCGAAGCCGCGACCGCCGAAGCCGCGACCACCGAAGCCGCCGCCATGAAAACCACCGCCGCCGTGGAAGCCGCCACCGCCGAACCCGCGGGCATCGGCCGGGACGACAGCCATGGTCGCTGCAACCGTGAGAGCGGCAGCGCTCGCGACCAAGGACTTCTTCAATGTACCACGCATTCCTTCATCTCCATTTTGCGAGCAAACCGGTTGTGCCGCCCAACGTTCCCGCTCGACCCGGCTTCCGGCCCGATGCCGATATGGCAACGTCGCCGGCAGTTGTCCGCCCGTGAAACATCACGATAATGCGAGCTGTTGAGGAAACGTTGCCGGCCTCGACTGTGGAAAAGCGAAGGATAGCCTATTCATCGTGTATTCATATTAGGAACGCGTCGCTCGCGAGGTTGACTATTGCGAAACGTCGGTGGCCCGGCTCCGCCGTTTGGTGAGCTGGCTGACGGCGAAGAGCCGCCGTCCGACGAGCTTAAACGACTGTGCCGCAA
>CALMRL010000162.1 GCA_937873345.1 uncultured Beijerinckiaceae bacterium
GGAGCCCGGCGGGCCCCCTCCACCGTGCTGCGCACGGTCCTCCTCCCCCGCTGCGCAGGGGAGGAAAGGCCAGCGATCGGCGCCCGGCGCGCTCATTCCGCCGCCCGCCGGTGCTCGAACTCGTCGGGCATCTCGGCCGCCTCGAGCCGCGCCGTCGCCTGCCCGAAGAAGCGGGCGCGCAACCCATCCAGCGCCACGTAGAGCACCGGCGTGGTGTACAGCGTGATCAGCTGCGACAGCAGCAGGCCGCCGACGATCGAGACGCCGAGGGGGTTGCGCAGCTCCGATCCCGTGCCGGTGGCGAAGGCGAGCGGCAGGGCGCCGAACAGCGCGGCGAGCGTCGTCATCATGATCGGGCGGAAGCGCAGCAGCGAGGCCTGGATGATCGCCTCGTGCGGCGCCATCCCCCCCTCGCGCTCGGCGTCGAGCGCGAAGTCGATGATCATGATCGCGTTCTTCTTGACGATACCCATCAGCAGCACGATGCCGATGAGGGCGATCAGCGACAGGTCCATGCCGAAGAGCCGCAGAGCGAGCAGCGCGCCGACGCCCGCCGAGGGCAGCGTCGACAGGATGGTGATGGGGTGAATCGCGCTCTCGTAGAGCACGCCGAGCACGATGTAGATGACGATCGCCGCCGCCAGGATCAGCCAGGGCTCGTTGGCGAGCGAGGCCGAGAACTCCGCCGCATCGCCGGAGAAGGTGCCGGTGATGTCGGAGGGCATGCCGATCGCCGCGCTCGCCTGCTTGATCGCCTCGATGGCATTGCCCAGCGACTCGCCCGGCGCGATGTCGAAGGACAGCGTCACGGCGGGGAACTGTTCGGTGTGCTGCACCGAGAGCGGCGCCGTGTCCCGCGTCAGCGTGGTGAAGGTCGAGAGCGGCACCTGCGCGGCGGTGGAGTTCGAGACGTAGAGCGTCTTCAGCGAGTCCGAGTCGGCGAGGTAGCGCGGCTGCGCCTCCAGGATCACGCGGTACTGGTTGGTCTGGCCGTAGATCGTCGACACCTGCCGCTGCCCGAAGGCGTCGTAGAGCGTGTCCTGCACGGTCTGCACCGAGATGCCGAGCCGCCCGGCGAGCTGCCGGTCGATGCCGACGTAGAGCCGCAGCCCGCCGTCCTGCGCCTCCGAGGACACCCCGCGCAGCACCGGCGACTTGCGCAGCGCGGCGACCAGCCTGTTCGACCAGTCCGACACCTCGCCCGTCCTGGTGCCGTTCAGCGTGTACTGGTAGGGCTCGCGGCTCGACTGCGCGGTGATCTGGATGTCCTGCACGCTCTGCAGGCTGACGGCGATCTTCGGCAGCCGGGCGAGCTTGTCGCGCAGCCGCGCCATCACCGCGTCGACCCCGTCGCGGCCCCCTCCGTCCCTCGCATCCCGCGGCTTCAGCACCACCGAAAGCTTGCCGGCGTTGGGCGTCGCGTTGACCGTGCCGACGCCGACCACCGAGGTGACGCCGGCGACCGCGGGGTCGGCGCGGATGATCGACGCGACCTGGCCCTGCAGCTCCGACATCTCGTCGAAGGAGACGGTCGGCTCGGCGGTGGCGATCGCCGAGATCAGCCCGGTGTCCTGCGGCGGCAGGAAGCCCTTGGGCGCGGCGACGTAGAGGGCGATCGTCGCCGCGAGCGTGCCGGCGATCACGAGCAGCATCAGCGCCTGGTGCGCCAGCACCCATTCCAGCGAGCGACGGTAGCGGGCCGTGAAGGCGTCGCCGAGCCGCGCCAGCCGGCCGGGCTCGCGCGAGATGTCCCTGCGGTTGTGGCGCAGCAGCAGCCCGCACATCATCGGCGTCAGCGTCAGCGACACCATCGCCGAGGCCACGACCGCGATGGTCAGCACCAGCGCGAACTCGCGGAACATCCGGCCGACGATGCCGGTCATGAACAAAAGCGGGATGAACACCGCGATCAGCGACACGGTGAGCGAGATCACGGTGAAGCCGATCTCGCGCGCGCCCATCAGCGCCGCATCGATCGGCCGCTCGCCGAGTTCGAGGTGGCGGACGATGTTCTCGATCATCACGATCGCGTCGTCGACGACGAAGCCCGTGCCGATGGTCAGCGCCATCAGGCTGAGGTTGTCGAGGCTGAAGCCGCAGAAGTACATCGCGCCGAAGGTGGCGATCAGCGACAGCGGCAGGGCGATGCCGGCGATGAGGGTGGCGCGGCCCGAGCGCAGGAACACCAGCACCACCAGCACCACGAGCGCCACCGAGAGCACCAGCGTGAACTGCACGTCGGCGATCGACGCCTCGATGGTGGCGGTGCGGTCGCTGACGACGCGTAGGTCGACGCCGGCCGGCACCGACCCCTGCAGCTTCTTCAGCTCCGCCTTGATGCGGCTGACGGTCGCGACGACGTTGGCGCCGGGCTGGCGCTGCACGTCGATGATGACGGCGGGCTGCCCCTGGTACCAGCCGGCGACGTAAGCGTTCTCCAGCCCGTCGACGACGTCGGCGACGTCGCTCATCAGCACGGGGGCGTTATTGCGGTAGGTGATCACCACCGAGCGGTAGGCGTCCGCCGCCTCCAGCTGGTCGTTGGCGCCGATCGCGTAGGAGAGCTTCGAGCCGTCGAGCGAGCCCTTGGCGCCGTTGGTGTTGGCGTTGCTGATGGCGTTGCGCAGGTCCTCCATGCCGATGCCGTAGCTGGCGAGGCGCTGCAGGTCGGCCTGGACGCGCACCGCCGGCTTCAGCCCGCCGAGGATGCCGACGTGGCCGACGCCGGTCAGCTCGGAGAGGCGCTGCCCGATCAGGGTGTCGGCGAGGTCGCTCATCTCGCGGATGGTGTGCGTCTTCGAGGTGAGCGCCAGCTCGACCACCGCCGTGTCGGCCGGGTTCACCTTGGAATACACGGGCGGGTAGGGCAGGTTCTTCGGCAGGGTCGAGGCGGCGGCGTTGATCGCCGCCTGCACGTCCTGCGCGGCGCCGTCGATGTCGCGGTCGAGCGAGAACTGCAGGGTCACCGCCGACAGGCCGAAGGCCGAGGAGGAGGTCATCGTCTGCAGCGACGGGATCTGGCCGAGCTGCCGCTCCAGCGGCGCGGTGACGAGCTCCGCCATCGTGTCGGGGTTGGCGCCCGGCAGCTGCGTCGTCACCTGGATCGTCGGGAAGTCGACCTGCGGCAGCGCCGAGATCGGCAGGTAGGAATAGCCGAGCATGCCCCCCAGCAGCACCGCCACCGCGAGCAGGAAGGTCGCGACCGGGCGCTTGATGAAGAGGGCGGAGACGTTCATTCGCCGGCGCTCGCCCGATGGCCGCCGCCGTCTCGGCCATGATGCCGGGTGCCATCCTGCGCCCTCTCGGGTGGCCTGGCCGGCATCTCGGACTCGGTCGGCACCGGCGACACGCCGGGCTGGTGCAGGCCGGGCGTCTTGTCCGCCGCCTCGGCCGCCTTGTCGGGCGAGGGCTGGATCGCGCCGCCGTCGGTGAGCTTCTGGAAGCCCGAGGTGATCACCGTCTCGCCGCTGTCGAGGCCGGCCGTCACCACCGCCTGGGTGTCGTCCTGCTGGCCGAGGGTGATCGGGCGCATCTTCGCCTTGTTGTCCGCCCCGGCGAGGAAGACGAAGCTGCCGTTGGGACCGCGCTGCAGGGCGGCGACGGGCACGATCACGGCGTCCTTCAGGGTTTCCACCTGCAGGCGGACGTTGGTGAAGATGCCCGGCCACAGCTGCAGCTGCGGGTTGGGGAAGTCGGCCTTCAGCTTCACCGTGCCGGTGGTCTGGTCGATGGTGTTGTTCACCACGATCAGCTTGCCGTGGTCGACGACCTGCTTGCCGGTGCCGTCGAGCGCCTGCACGTCGAGCTGGTTGAGGAGGCCCGCCTTGTTGATGCGCGGCAGCTCCTGCTGCGGCACGTTGAAGATCACGCTGATCGGCTGGATCTGCGACACGGTGACGATGCCGGTGGTGTCGGTGGCGTGGATCAGGTTGCCGACGTCGACGTTGCGGATGCCGGTGCGCCCGGCGATCGGCGAGGTGATGTCGGTGTAGGACAGCGTGGTGCGGGCCGAGTCGATCGTCGCCTGGTCGATCGCGACCTGCGCCTCGCTCTGCGCCACGGTGGCGATCTGGGTGTCGTACTGCTGCTGCGTCACCGCCTTGGTCGCGCTGAGCTGCTTGTAGCGGTCGAGGTCGCGGTGGGCGTTGGCCAGCGTCGCCTCGTCGAGCTTCTTCTTGGCGACGTCCTGGTCGAGCGTCGCCTGGTACAGGCGCGGATCGATGCGGGCGATGACGTCGCCGGCCTTGACGCTCTGTCCTTCGGTGAAGTTCAGCGTGTTGAGGATGCCGTCGACCTGGGAGCGGATCAGCACCGAGATCAGGGCCTGCCCCGTGCCGACGCCCTCGACGTAGACCGGCACGTCGGCGCGGAACGACTTCGTCACCAGCACCGGCGTCGGCCCGTCGGCGCCGCGCTTGCCCTTGCCGCCTTCCCTGCCGCCGCCCTTGCCGGCCTGCTGGCCCGCCTGCTGCCCCGGCCTGTTGGTCAGGCCGGTGGTGAGGAACGGCAGCGCCAGGGCGGCGACCACGGCCAGCCCGGCGATCCAGGCCACGAGACGCCAAACCCTCTTCATCGCCCCACCCCGTTCCCGCCGGCGTCCTCGTCACCCGTCCGCGCCGGCTGCAGGTGCGCGGCTAGGGCTTGACCTTTCCGGCATAGGCGCCGCCGAGCGCCTGGTACAGGGCGATCGCCTCGGTCAGCCGCGACAGGCGCACCTGCACCAGCGTGTCCTGCGTGGTAAATAACGTCTGCTCCGTCTGCAGCAACGTGACCACGTCGAGCACGCCCTGCTTCAAGCGGTCCTCCGATAGCTGCAGGGCGAGCCGCGACGCCGCAAGGGACTGGCGGGTCAACTCTTCTTGTTCGGCGAAGAGCTTCAGCGCGGTGAGCGCCCGGTCGACGTCGGAGAAGGCGGTGACCACGGTGAGCTTGTAGGTGGCGACGAGCTGGTCCTGCACGCCCTTCTGCTGATCGAACTGCCCGCGCAGCAGGCCGCCGTCGAAGATCGGCTGCGCGAGGCTGTACGCCACCTCGTAGAAGAACGAGGCCGGCGAGAACAGGTTGCGCAGCGCGTTCGACTCGAAACCGGCGGTGCCGGTGAGCGTGATGGTCGGGAAGAAGGCCGCCCGCGCGGCGACGAGGTTGGCGTGCGCCGAGGTGAGGTTGGACTCGGCGTTCTCGACGTCGGGGCGCCATGTCAGCACCTCCGAGGGGATGCCCGGCGCGACCCGCGGCACGGGCGAGTTCAGCACGCTCTGGCCCGCCACCGCGACGCGCTGCGGCGTGCGCCCGAGCAGGATGCCGAGCATCGTCTCGTTCTGGTTCGCGACCACCTGCAGCGGCGGGACCGAGGCGCGCAGGTTGGCGACCAGCGCCGCCTGCTGCGCCACGTCGAGCGCGGTCGCGGTGCCGGCCTTCTCGCGGTCCTGGATCAGGGTCAGGATGCGGGAGGAGTCCGTGACGTCCTGCCGGGCGAATTTGACGCGCTCGCGCGCGGCGAGGACGTTGAAGTAGGTCGTCGCCGTCATCGCGAGCTGCGTCAGCTGCACGGTCTGGCGGTTCCAGCGGCTCGCCGTGGCGTTCTCCTGCGCCGCCACGTAGGTCGCCCGGTTCTTGCCCCAGAAGTCGAGCTGGTAGCTCGCCGCGAAGGACGCGCGCAGGTCGGTGACGGAGGACGTCGAGCCCGAGGTGGTGGTGACGACGCTGGTGCCGGTGGAGGTCGAGCCGATGCTGCTGGTGCCGCCGGTCCCCGTGAGGCCGGGCGAACCGATGACCCCCGCTCCCGTCCCGACGGTGCCGCTGGTGCCATTGATGCCCCCGCCCGTGGCGCCTCCGGAGCCGCTGCCGACGGTGGTGTTGCCGCCGCCTGTCCCCGTGGTGAAGCC
>CALMRL010000163.1 GCA_937873345.1 uncultured Beijerinckiaceae bacterium
GACGTGCAGGCCGGCCGAGGCGTTGGTGCCGCCGGGCCCGCGGGTGACGAAGCAGACGACCGGCCGCCCGGTGGCGCGGCCCACAGCCTCCGCCATCATCGCCGCGCCGCCCTCCTGCCGGCAGGTGGTGAAGGCGACGCCGCGGTCGTGCAGCGCATCGAGCACGGCGAGGTAGCTCTCGCCGGGCACGCCGAAGCAGTGGGCTATGCCTTGCGCCGCGAGCCCGTCGACCAGCACCTCGGCCGCGGTTCGTTCGATGATGGCGCTCATGCCGCCGTCGCCAGCGCGTCGAGCGCGTCGCGCAGGCACGGACGCTCCGAGGGAGTCGGCGAACGGCAGGCCGCCTCCAGCGCCCGCAGCGCCGGCGGCACGGCCTCGCGGCAGCAACCGAGGAGTTCGCCGAGCAGGATGCCCCACGCCAGAACATCGAGCCTGGTCAGCCCGCCGTCTTCCTCGCCGAGGAACGACGCCGCGCCGAAGTCGCTCAGCACCGCCTCGCCGGCCCCGCCATCCCACAGCGTGTTGTGGGCGTAGAGGTCGCCGTGCAACAGGCCGCGCCCGTGGAGGTGCGCGCCGGCCGCGGCGATTGAGCCGGCGATCCTCGTCGCCACGGCGAGAGGCAGCCGCAGCGCGGGATCGTAGCTGTCGCGCGAGCAGCCTTCCAGGCTCGGCGGACCGGCGAGGACCCGCCAGTGCGAGGGGATGAGCGGCATCACCAGCCCGTGCCGTCCCTCGGGGTGGCCGGCGACCGAGCCCAGCGCGGCGACGAGGTTCTCGTGCGGCCCGGCGGCGAGGCAGGCGGCCATCTCGGCTTCCGGCAGGCCGTCGCTGGTCATCGCCCCCCTGAACAGCTTCACAGCCACCGCCTCGCCGGTGGAGCGGCGAAGGGCGTGCATCGTCAGGCCCGAGGCGCCCTCGCCGAGCAGCGCGCCGATCGCGAGATCGCCCCATGGGATCGCCGGCGCCTCCGCGCGGGGATGTTCGAAAGGGTTGCCGGCAAAGGCGAGCCAGGCGAGGCGCGGCATCTCGGCGAGGAAGGGCGGCAGCGCGGCGAAGCGGTTGGCGGACAAGCGCAGCAGCTCGAGGTTTTTCGCGCCGGCGAGCGAGGCGGGCAGCGCCTCCAACCGGTTGCCGGCGAGCATCAGCTTCTGCAGCGCCGGGCACTCGCCGAGCGACGCCGGTAGCTGCGCAAGCGCGTTGTCGGTGAGGGTCAGCCAGCGCAAGGCCTGCGGCAGCGCCTCGCCGGGCAGCTCCGCCAGGCCGCATCCTCGCGCCCCGATCTGGGTGAGAGCCGGGCAGGCGCCGAGCGCGGGCGGCAGGCGCGGCAGCGGGTTGCCGGAGACGAACAGGACGCGCATCGCCGTCAGCTCCGCCATCCGCGACGGCAGATCGGCGAGCCTGTTGCCGCCGAGATCGAGCACCTCGATTCGATCGGCGTGCTCGAACACTTCGTCCGGCACGGCCGTCAGACCACGCCGCGACAGGTCGAGCCGGCCCCCAATGATCTCCATTCTCAGAAATCCGTGCGCGACCGCAGTGCCGCGGCGAGCGTGCCTTCGTCGAGGTAGTCGAGCTCGCCGCCGACCGGCACGCCGTGGGCGAGGCGCGTCGTCTTCACGCCCGAGCCCCGCAGCAGATCGGTGACGTAGTGCGCCGTGGTCTGGCCGTCGACGGTGGCGTTGACCGCCAGGATCACCTCGGTGATCTGATCCTCGCGCACGCGGTCGGGCAGGGTGGCGAGGTTGAGATCGTCCGCCCCGATGCCGTCGAGCGGCGACAGCGTGCCGCCGAGCACGTGGTAGCGCGCCCTGACCGCCGCCGCCCGCTCCAGCGCCCATAGGTCGGCCACCGTCTCGACGACGACGAGCGTGTGCGGGTCGCGCCGCGGGTCGCGGCACACCGTGCAGGGGTCGAGCGTGTCGACGTTGCCGCAGTGCCCGCAGGTGACGATCGACGCGTGGGCGGTCGCCATCGCGTCCGCCAACGGCCCGAGCAGCTCCTCGCGGCGGCGGATGAGGTGCAGCGCGGCGCGACGCGCCGAGCGCGGCCCGAGGCCGGGCAGGCGGGCGAGCAGCTGGATCAGCCGCTCGATCTCGGGGCCGGCGACGCGCTCAGCCATGAAACGGGATGTCCTGCCCTGCGAGGCGGGGGAGGAAAGGATTGCCGGCGAGAGCCGACGATCGCGAGCGATATCCTCCCCTGCGAAGCGGGGGAGGGGGACCGTGCGCAGCACGGTGGAGGGGGCGAGCCGGGCTCGATCCTGGAGGATTGCGGGGATGGAGAGAGGCGCCGAGGCTGCGGCCCGCGAGCCCCCTCCACCGCGCTGCGCGCAGGGGAGGAGAGGCGCGACCGGTGCCGAGGACGCGCATCAGAACGGCAGCTTCATCCCCGGCGGCAGGGGCAGGCCGGCGGTGACGTCGCGCATCTTCTCCTCCATCAGCCGCTCGGCCTTGCGCCGCGCGTCCTCGTGGGCGGTGACGATCAGGTCCTCAAGGATCTCCTTCTCGTCGGTGCGCAGGAGGCTGTCGTCGAGACGCAGCGACTTCATCGTGCCCTTCGCCGTCATCGTCACCTTCACCAAGCCGCCGCCGGACTGGCCCTCCACCTCGAGCTGCTCGAGCTGCGCCTGGGCGTCGGCCATCTTGGCCTGCATCGCCTGCGCCTGCTTCATGATGCCCATCAGGTCTTTCACGGCTCGCACCTTTTTGTCAGCAGGATACGGACGATAGCACGGGGGCTACAGCTCGTCCTCGCGCCAGATCATGTCCTCGAAGGCGACGTCCTCGCCCCCTTCGTCGATCGGCTCGGCCGCGATCGCCGTCCCGGGATCGGGCACGACGAGGTCCAAGGCATCCTGGGGGCGGCGCACCGCGTTGACCTTCGCGCCGGGGAAGGCGGCGAGCACGGCCTGCACCAGCGGGTCGGCCTCGACGCCGGAACGCCGCTCCCGCTCGCGCTCCTCCGCCTGCTGGTGCAGGCTCGGCGCGCCGGGGTCGCGCGACAGGGCGACGACCCAGCGGCTGCCGGTCCACTCGCCGAGCTTGCGCATTAGCAGCTGCGGCAGCGCCGGCGAGGCCTCGGGGGAGAGCGAGAACTCGATCGAGCCCTCGTCGAAGCGCACGAGGTGGACGTCGCGCTCCAGCGCCGTCTTCAGCGCGATGTCGCGCTTCGAGGCGGCGAGGGCGACCACGTCCTCCAGCCGTTCCAGCCGGGGCGACGGCGCGGGCGCGGGTGTGGATGCGACCTGAGGCCTTGCCGGCAGAGTGAGCGACGGCGGGGTGAGCGTC
>CALMRL010000164.1 GCA_937873345.1 uncultured Beijerinckiaceae bacterium
GAACCCTCCCGAAACGGCAAAGGCCCGACCGGGGGGGCGGGCCTTCGTTCGTCGCCGATGGGCGGTATGGCGGGGGGCGTTGTCAGCGCGTCGGCTGATCCCCGAGGTCGTCGACGCGCTGTCCCGTCCGACGCCTCAGTGCTGCTGCACCTGCTGGCTCACCACCTCGCGGCCCTTGTTCATCGCCGACTCCATCGGCCGGAAGGCTTCCTTGGCGATGTCCTTGTAGATGTCGCCGATCTTGTTCATCTGGGCGACGAAGCCCTCGAACTGCGACTTGGCGAACTCGGACTGCAGCTGGATGGCGGTCTCCGCCGACTTCACGCCGACGAGCTTCTCCATGAAGGACGAGGTGCTTTCGAGCGAGCGCTTGGAATAGTCGGTGGTCTCGCTGGCGATCGCCTGGAAGCCGCGGGCTACGGCGGCGGCGGAGGAGGAGAGCTGCTCCATCTGGTCCTTGCCGTATTTCTGAACGTCGTCGAACTGGGTCGTCATCGGTGTCGATCCTTGCCTTGGAACCTGCGCCCGCCGGGCCGGAACCGGAGACGCCGTGCGCGTCGTCGCGGCACATTCGCGGAGGTAATGCACTGCACAAAAGCTCGCAAGGGTTTTTGTGCAGTGCAATATGGCCCGCCCAAAGGGCCTCTGCCGAACGACGGAGGCAGGCGAAGAGCGGCGATGTTGGCGCCCGCTTAACCGTGAGGTAATGGCGGCCCGCTAGCGTCACCGGCGAGACACAGGGGATGGCATGCCGTCCCGCCGGGGATATCAGGTATGGTCGAGTCGCGTATGCCCCCACGGCGCTTCCTTACCCGCAGCCTCGTCACCGGCCTGTTCGTCGCCGGCATGCTCAGCCAGCCGGCCTTCGCCCACCACCGCCACGCCCATCGCGGGCGCGTCATGCTCGCCCACGCCATCAGCCACGGCGCGACCCGCGGCGCGCGCCCCTTCGCCGTGCACAACCGGCCGGGCGGCTACGTCCCGCCCTTCGCGGCCTATGCCGTCGATGGCAACTCCGGCCGGGTGCTCTTTGCGCAAGACGAGAACGCCCTTCGCCATCCCGCCTCGATCACCAAGGTGATGACGCTGTATCTGCTGTTCGAGCGCCTTGAGCATGGCCAGCTGTCACTCGACGATCGGTTGGAGGTGTCGGAGCATGCCGCCGCGCAGGCGCCGACCAAGCTCGGCCTACGCCCCGGCTCGACCATCCGCATCGAGGATGCGATCAAGTCGATCGTCACCAAGTCCGCTAACGACATGGCGGTGGCGGTGGCGGAGCGGATCGGCGGCGACGAGCACGGCTTCGCCCAGATGATGACGCGCAAGGCGCACTCGCTCGGCATGTCGCGCTCGAACTTCGTCAACGCCTCCGGCCTGCCCGACGACATGCAGCTGACGACCGCGCACGACCTCGCGATCCTCGGCCGCGCCATCCACGACCGCTATCCCCGCTATTTCCGCTTCTTCTCGACGCCGTCGTTCCGCTACGCCGGCCAGTTCATGCCCAACCACAACCACCTGATGGAGCAGGTCGAGGGCATGGACGGCATCAAGACCGGCTACACCCGCTCTTCGGGCTTCAACCTCCTGTCCTCGGTCAGCCGCGATGGGCACTGGCTGATCTCGGTGGTGCTCGGTGGCCGCACCCGCCTCGGCCGCGACCACATCATGGCGGACATCATCGCCGCGCAGATCGACAAGTGCGCGACGCAGCGCACCGCGCCGATGATCGCCGAGAACCCGCTGCTGGAGCACGTCGCCGAGGCGATCCCCGTGGTGACCCACGAGGGCGAGGCGGCGCCCCCTGTCGAGGGGGTCGACGAGGACGCGGCGGAGACC
>CALMRL010000165.1:0-2277 GCA_937873345.1 uncultured Beijerinckiaceae bacterium
CGTCCGCTCGGCACGGCCGCCGACCCCCTTGCAAGCTATGCCGCGCGCCGCCTCGACGCCGCTGCCTGCGGCGAAGGTCGGGAGCGTGCCGCTCAGGCCTGCGGCCCGGCGGGCGCCGGGCTCGCCGCCGCGACCCTGGTCAGAATGCGGGTGAGCCGGGTGGAGAAGCCGATCGCGTCGGCCGGCTTCTCGCCCTCCATCAGCCGCGCTTCCTCGAGCAGCACCCAGACGATGTCGTCGAACGCCGACCTGTCGGACGCCTCGACATGGCCCTGCAGCGCCGTGATGAGAGGATGCGACGGATTCACCTCCAGCACCGGCTTGCTCGCCTTGCCGCCGAGCTGTCCGTGCTCGGCCAGCATGCGCTCCAGCCGTAGGTCGAGGCCGCGGTCGGTGGCGACGAGGCAGGCGGGGCTCTCCGACAGGCGCTCGGAGGCGCGCACGTCCTCGACCGCCTCGCCGAGTGTCTGCTTCATCAGGGCGTAGAGCGAGGCCTGCGCCGGCGTCGCCTCGGTGGACGGCGTCTCCTTGCCGTCTTCCAATGCGATGTCCTTGATATCGGCGGCGCCCTGCGAGATCGACTTGAACGGCTTGCCGTCGAAGCCTGCCGCCGAGCCGACCCAGAAGGCGTCGATCGGGTCGGGCAGCAGCAGCACCTCGATGCCGCGCGCCTTGAATCCCTCCAACTGCGGCGAGGCCTGCAGCCGCTTCAGGTCCTCGCCGAGCGCGTAGTAGATCGCGGTCTGGTTGGTCTTCAGGCCCGCGACGTATTCCGCGAGGGTGCGCTTGCCGTCGGGGTGCGTCGAGGAGGCGAAGCGGGCGAGCTTGTAGATCGTGTCGCGCCGCTCCGGGTCCTCATAGAGCCCCTCCTTGAGCACGCCGCCGAAGTTCTCCCACACCGTCTCATAGGCTTGCCTGTCGTTCTCGGCGAACTTCGCCAGCTCCTGCACGATGCGGTTGGTGACGCCCTTCTTGATCGCGGCGAAGATCGCGCTTTCCTGGATCAGCTCGCGCGACACGTTGAGCGGCAGATCGGCCGAGTCGACCACGAGCCGCATGAAGCGCAGCCAGTTCGGCAGGATCTCGGCGTCCGACGAGATCAGCACGCGTCGCACGTAGAGCTTGGCCTTGCCCTTGCGCTGGGGGTCGAACAGATCGAAGGGCCGCGAGCCCGGCACGAAGGCGAGCACGGTGTACTCGGTGCGGCCCTCGGCGCGGTAATGGACGGTCAGCGCGGGATCGTCGAACTGCCCGAGAGACTGGTAGAACTCCTTGTACTGCTCCGGCGTGATCTCCGACTTCGGCTTCGTCCAGAGTGCCGTGCCTTCTGACAGCGAGCGCGGCTCCTCGCCGGGCTTTTCCAGGATGTTGATCGGCACCGCCACGGCGCCGGAGTGCTCGCGCACGATGCGCTCTACCGCGTAGGGCTTGAGATAGCTTTCCGACTCGGCGTTGAGGTGCAGCACCACGCGGGTGCCGCGCACGGGGGCGCGATCGAGGTCGAGAGGCGCGATCGCGTAGGACCCCTTGCCGTCGGACGTCCAGCGATGTGCCGCGTCGGCGCCGGCGCGGCGGGTGTCGACCTCGACCTGATCGGCGACCATGAACGCGGAATAGAAGCCGATGCCGAACTGCCCGATCAGGTCGCTCGACGCTTGAGGCTTCTCGGCGTCGCCGGCGGCCATCATCCTGTCGAGAAAGGCGCGGGTACCCGAGGAGGCGATGGTGCCGAGCGCGTCGACGAGGTCGGCCTCCGACATGCCGATACCGTTGTCCGACACGCTGAGCGTCTTCGCGTCCTTGTCGAGGGCGATCGAGATGCCGAAGGGCTGGCCATCCTGCACCAGGGACGGATCGCTGACGGCTTCGTAGCGCAGCTTCTCGCAGGCGTCGGCGGCGTTGGAGATCAACTCGCGCAGGAAGATGTCGCGCTCGGAATAGACGGAATGCACCATCAGGTGCAGCAGGCGGGCGACGTCGGCCTGGAAGGCGTGGGTGGTGGGCTGCGCCGCCGCCGGCTCGCCGATCGACTCGACATGCGCACCATCGACAGGAGCCGGATCGAGCGGGGTTTGCGCGCCTTCGGTGGTCATCTCGGGGCCGGCTCCTGTGGGAACGGGCGCATGGAGGGGCGGCGCGAGATCGAGCACCGCACGGTCCCGCGACGCCGGCAGCGCCCGAAAAAACGCCGCTGATATCGCTCGCGCCCCTCGCGATTTCAAGTCGCTGTCGCTGTCGCTGTCGCTGTCGCTGTCGCTGTCGCTGTCGCTGTCGCTG
>CALMRL010000165.1:2377-5308 GCA_937873345.1 uncultured Beijerinckiaceae bacterium
CGCTGTCGCTGTCGCTGTCGCTGTCGCTGTCGCTGTCGCTGTCGCTGTCGCTGTCCCGGGACGGTGAGGGATGGGAAGGGCCGGGAGCACCAGACGCGAAGGAACCGGCCGGGGCGCAAGGCACCCGACCGGTTCCAACGGGGGACACGTTTCATCCGCGCGTCCGCGCTTCGGCCGCGATCCGGTGGGCTGGGGGGCTGACGACCAGTCCGCGACCGAGGATTACGTTCTCGCCCCCGCATGGGGCGGCGACGGGGCTGCGGCGGGGCGAAACGATGGCTTTCGATCACGGTACGGGGATGACGAAGCCGCGTCGCACCTCGCGGTGGCGGGACGAGCATGCCCCTTGCGGGCGGTCGCGACAGCGCGCAATCTCGACGCTCCAAGGTCGAGACGGGAGACGCGGTCAAGTGATGGAGGAAGCGAAGCCGGAGCGGGGATCGGCCGAGGTCGTCACGCTGCGTCCGGGTGCGGGCGCCGAGGTCGTCACCTTCGACCGGCACGAGTTCCGCGATATCCTCAACCTGTACGGGCGCAAGGTCGCCGAAGGGGAGTGGCGGGACTACGCCGTCGACTTCACGCGCGACAGGGCGATCTTCTCGATCTTCCGACGTGCGGCGGAGTACCCGCTGTTCCGCGTCGTCAAGGACCCGAAGCTCGCCGGCAAGCAAGGCGCCTTCTCCGTGGTCAACACCGCCGGCACCGTGCTGAAGCGCGGCCCCGACCTCAAGCGGGTACTCGCTGTGCTCGACCGCAGCAAGCTGACGCTCGTCTCGGGCTGACCGGCCGGACGAACCGGTGACAAGGACGACGCCGTGCCAACGAAAAGGCCCGGCTCTCGCGAGCCGGGCCTCCCCTTCGTCTGAATGCGTCGCCGGTCAGTCGCGCTGCGAGCCCGTCAGGCGCAGGATGGCGAGGAAGATGTTGATGAAGTCGAGGTACAGCATCAAGGCGCCGATCACCGACATGCGGCTCGCCTCCTCGGCGTTGCCGGCGACTTGGTAGTAGGTCTCGCGGATCTTCTGCGTGTCGTAGGCGGTGAGGCCGGCGAACACGAGCACGATCAACACCGACAGGCCGAAGCTCAGCCCAGCCGAGTGCACGAAGAAGACATTAACGATACTGACTAGGATCAGGCCGACGACGCCCATCATCAGGAAGGCGCCCATCGGCCCGAGGTCGCGCTTGGTAGTGTAGCCGTAGACGCTCAGCGCACCGAAGGAGGCGGCGGTGATGAAGAAGGCGTTGGCGATCGAGGTCTGTGTGTAGACGAGCAGGATGGACGAGATCGACAGACCCATCACGGCCGAGAACACGAAGAACAGGATGCGGGCCGTGGAGGCGGCGATGCGCTGTGCCGAAAAGGAGAAGATCAACACGAAGGCCAACGGCGCGAACATCACCACATACCGCAGCGGGCTGAAGTAGATGGCCTGGCCGAACGGCGTCAGCATCATGCCGCGCAGGCTGGCAGCGGCCTGATCGGGATCGCTCGTCACCGCGAGGTGAGCGACCACATAGGCCGTAATGCCGGTGACCACCAACCCGACCAGCATGTTGTTATAGACGCCGAGCATGAAGGCGCGCAGGCCCCGGTCGACGGCGGCCCCACGCGCGGCGGTGGGCGACTGGCCCCAGCGCGCGGCGTTGCGATCGTAGTCGGACATGAAACCCTCTGGAGTGAGGGGAGCGCGAGGCCCCCGACCACCCGACAAGCCAGGTGGCGCTGCCGGAATATGGCGCGAGAAAAAACGGGGCACAAGCGGCCGCCCGCGCCGTCCAACCTTAAACTCCTGTAATGCCGGCGCTCTGCTGGCCGTCTCGTCAAAGAGTCCTCAGGTACGGCGCCGGCTTGCGGCCGAGGATGCGCCAGGTGCCGGCGAGGCCGAGCGCGACCGTCACCGCGAGCGCGCCCAAGGCCGCCACCAGCGCCTGCCGCCACAGGAAGGTGAAGTCGAGCGACATCACCTTGGCGACGATGCCGTAGGCGGCGGCCGACCCCGCGAGCACGCCGAACAGCGCCGTCGCCGCGCCGAGGATGCCGTACTCGAAGAGCAGCGCCGCGAGCAGGCGGGCGCGGGTGGCGCCGAGCGTCTTCAGCACCACGGCGTCGTAGGCCCTGGCCTGCTGGCCGGCGGCGAGCGCGCCGGCCAGCCCCAGCACGGAGGAGACGAGTGCGATGCCGGCGGCGCCGCGGATCGCGGTGGCGAGCTGCGCCACCACGCCCGCGACGGCGTCGAGCGCGTCCTTGACGCGCACGCTGGTCACGCCGGGATAGGCCGTCGCCACCTCGCGCAGCAGGGCAAGCTCGCGGCCCGCGCCCGCGGCGGCGCGGGTGGGAGGCGGATAGGTCACGGTGGCGAGGTCGGAATAGGGCGCGCCGGCGAAGCTGTTGGGCGAGAACACCATCACGAAGTTGATGCCGAGCTTGCGCCAGTCGACCTTCCGGGTGTTGGCGATGGTGGCGGTGATCTCGCGACCGAGCACGTTGACCGTCACCGTGTCGCCGAGGTGGAGGTCGAGGCCTTCGGCGATGTCCTCCTCGAAGGAGACGAGCGGCTTGCCCGCGTAGTCCGCCGGCCACCACTTGCCCTTGACGATCTTGGAGCCGTCCGGCACGGCATCGGAGAAGGTGATGCCGCGGTCGCCCTGCAGCACCCAGGCCGCCTTTTCCGTCGGCGTCACCTGCGCCACCGGCCGGCCGGCGAGGCGCACGAGGCGCCCGCGCATCATCGGCACGAACTCCAGCCTGCCGCCCTTGGCATGATCCTTCAGGAAGTCGCGGAAGGCCGGCGCCTCGGCGCTCTGCACGTCAAGGAAGAAGAAGGACGGGATTTCGCCCGGCGCGCCGCGGGTCAGCTGCGCCCGGATGTTGCCGTCGATCAGCGTGAGGGCGACGAGCAGGGCGAGGCCGAGGCCGAGCGACAGCAC
>CALMRL010000166.1 GCA_937873345.1 uncultured Beijerinckiaceae bacterium
CCTGGGTGGCGATCACCGGCTGGGCGAGAGCCGCCCATTGCGGACGAGGATGCTAAAGCCTCGAACCGGAGAGTGCGTCAGCGATTTTCACGAAATCCGATGCGACGCAGAAAGCTACGGCGAAGGGGCGAGGGCGGCCGGACGCCGCCTCGCGCCCATCAAGCCGTCTTCGCCGGTCAGAGCGCCCGGCCGCGCTGGATTTGGCGGCTCAGCTGGTTCTCCTGGCGGTTGAGCTGGCCTTGCTCGGCGCGGGTGATGTGACCGCCGTTCAGCGTCTTGTCGGCACGCTCCTCGGCATGGATGGCGCGATCCTCCCTGTGCAGCTGCTGCGCTTGGGCCTTCGACAGCTCGCCCTGGCTGCGGCCGGCATCGATGCGGGCGTTCTCGTTGTTCAGGCGACCGAGCACCTCGGCTCGGCGGGGATGCTCCTGCTGGAAGGTCTGGGCCTGGGCGGCGCCGGCGCCAAGCGTGGCAGCCAGGGTCGCGAAGGCGAGACTGCGCGTAAAGGTGTTGATCGACATGGCTTTGTTCTCCCGTCTGGAACGACGCCACCTTGCGGCGCCGACGTTGAAGAGCGCCTGAGGGATCGATTCACCTGCCGTTCAAGGCGGCGCCCGCGATCCGCTCGGAAGACTAGACGAGCGGGCTCGCCATCCCCTACGCCCGCCGCTGTCGGCCGAGAGCTGCCGGGCGTGGCAAGGCCGCTGCGGGGCGGGTCCGCGACGCTGGGCGCGACGGCGGCGGTGAGCTGTCCGGAACCGGTCCTGCGCCGTGCCGTTCGTTCCGCTCTCGCGCAGGGGCCATCATGATCCTTCCAAAGACGATTGCCGCAGCAGCCTTTGTCGCTCTTCTCGGAACAGCGCCGGCCTCCGCACAGCAGGGCAGTACGTCCGCGGGTCCCGCGCAGGACCAGGAGCGCAACGTCGCGGCCTCGACGGTCCCGAACGACGAGAACGCCGCGAGCGGAGGCGCGATGACCCGCGGCGCCGGGATCACCGACCCCGCTGGCGCGGCGGCCGGCACGGTGGGCGGCGGACCGGGCATCGGGCTCGCAAACCCCGGCGGCGGCCCGAGTCGCTGAACGGCACCGACGAGGAGGCGCCCTACTCGGACGCCGAGCGCGGCAGGTCGTCGAAGGCGGACGCTTCCACGACCTTCTGCTCGATCAAGAGTTCGGCGCGGCGCTGCAGATTGGCGTAGGTGCGTTCCATGTCCTCGACGGCATCGCCGGTGAACGTCAGCTCCGACGCGATCCGGTCGAGTTCCTGCGAGGTGGCCGGCCCGGCGCGCGGCGCGAAGCGGTCGACGACGGCACGCCACGCGCCGTTGCGCGCCTGGAGATCAGCGATGCGATCCTGCTTGGACATTGACGCAAGATAGCAAGCCGGAGCCGCCTTGTCGCGGCCACGACGGCGATCCAATAGTTCAATCATACCCCCCAATACAGTCTAAAGCTGGGGAAAGCGTGCGCTGGTTGTCGCGCGAAACGCCATCCTATTTCGGCCGTTGGGCCCGGCTCGGCGCCGGCCGAGACCTCCGACCTTTGGGCATCCGCTGCGCCGGACGCCGAGAACACGCCCCTACCGTCTGCGCCCGCGCGTCGGAGCGTGGAAGTCGGGTGGCTTGCCGACGATCCAGCGGAGGAAGTCCTGCATCGCCGGCTGCGACGCCGGCGGTAGTCCTTCACCCTCCATGTGCGCCAGTTCGACGTTGGAGAAGGCGGCGTGGAGCGCACGATGGCAAATCGGGTGCACGGGCACGGTGATTCGGCCGCCCCGGCTCTTCGGGCGAGGATGGTGCCACTCGACGCGCAGACCCAGCGGGCGCGAGCACAGCCAGCAGCGATCCGCCGGCACCGCGCCGACGTCTAGCCGGTCGTCATGCCGGTCGAGGGAGCCGGGAAGCGGCGCGGCAGCGCGTCCCCTGCCCCTGCCCACGGTGCCGCGCCGGCTTATGCCTGCCCCATCTGCTCAGCTGCCGGCATGTCGCGATGCCTTGGTGTTCATGCCCCTCCCTACAAGCCGTGGTGGGACGGGAAAAGCTGGACGGTGTCGCAGGCCGTTGCCGTGCCATCGAAAGACCGCGGGCTCCGCACTCGGCGCACAAGAGTTTGATTTGAAGAATACGACGGCATTTACTAAGATGAGACTCATTCTGAAGTTGAGAATCGAAATAAGAAGTGCACTCTCATTCTCGCGGCAGCGGGAGCATGTCACTGAGCGACGATACCGTGAACGAAGACATCGAGGTCGTTCAACAGGTCGTCAGTATCGTATCGGCCTATGTCAGCCACAAGGCGATGCGAACGGGAGAGCTGCCGGAGTTCATCGGCACGGTGCATGCCTCGATTCAGCAGCTGTCGAAAGAACAGGTCGCCGTCGAGATCAAGCCGTCGGAAAGCCCGGCCGTCCCAGTGAAACGCTCCGTGTCGAAGGAGTTCATCGTCTGCCTCGAATGCGGCAAGAAGTTCAAGTCGCTGCGCCGTCACCTATCCTCATTCCACGGCCTGACGCCGCACGAGTAACGCGCCAAGTGGGACCTTCAGAACGACTATCCGATGGTGGCGCCGGCCACCTCCGCGACACGCTCGCACCTCGCCCGGGACGCCAGCCTCGGCCAGATCAACCGCGACGGGCCGCCCGAGGCGCCGGTGAGCGAAGATGCCGAGACGCATGACGTCGTTGCGGCGGAGCCGATGGAGGATAGCGTCGCGACACCCGCGCCGGAGGCCGGAGGGCGCGCGGAGACACCCGCCGTCGAGATGCCGAAGACGGCGACGCGCGGCCGGCCGAGGAAGGTCGCGGCCTGAGGTCGGAGCGCCTCGCGCCGAGGCGACATCCGCTTCGACGAAGGACCCCGGCGCGGCAGGTGGGAAGCTTCAACCCGGGGTGATCGGCTTGGAAGCGCGGGAACTCCTCGTTTTCGCCATCAGGCGGTGGCAAGTCGGCGCGCCGGCAGGCGTTCCGCTGCCGGAGCAGGAACGAGGTCATCCCATGCGCGCACGCTCTTCCCGAAGCGGTCTTTCGCTCGGCTCGCTTCTCGCGATCACGGTCGTGGGCGCCGCCCTGCCGGCGATCGCGCCGGCCGCGTTGCGCGCGCAGCCCGCCGCCCCGGCGCCGGCGGATGCGCCGAAGCAGGTGGCGCTGAGCCAAGCGAAGATCGACAGCCTCGTCGCTGCGCAGAAGAAGATCCAGGACGTCGAGGGCAAGGCCCAGGCGAAGGGCGCCAACGCCGACCAGGCGGACGCCAAGACCCAGAAGGAGGTCGAAGGGATCATCACCTCGAGCGGCTTCGGCTCGATGAAGGACTTCGCCGACACGATGTACAGCGTCGGCATGGTGCTGTCGGGCATGGATCCCGACGGTAGCGACTACATCGGCACCGTCGCCGCCCTGACGAAGGAGGAGACGCAGGTGAAGGCCGACACCAAGATGCCGGCCAACGAGAAGAAGGAAGTGCTCGACGAGATCCAAGCCGGCATCAAGAGCGCCCCCACGGAGAAGCCGCTGCCCGCGAATATCGAGCTGGTGAAGGCCAACATCGGCAAGCTCGACCAGAGCCAGAAGGCCGACTGACCTCCCCATCCCGCGGGATCGTCGCCGACAGGGAGGCCGGACCGCAAGGCCCGGCCCGCATCGAGCCGTTCCCCGCCGGTGAAGGCACCGCGATCCGCTACTGCGCGCTCATCTTGGCGAGCAGGGCGTCGGACAGGGCAAAGTTCGCCGTCACCGTCTGCACATCGTCGTTGTCCTCCAGCACATCGATCAGCTTGAGGATTTTTTCGGCGACCTCGTCCTCGACGGGCACGGTGTTCTGCGGCTTCCAGACGAGGGCGGCCCGCCGCGGCTCGCCGAAGCGCGCTTCCAGCGTCTGGGCGACGTCGCGCAGGTCGGTGAGCCCCGTGACCACCTCGTGGCCCTCCTCGCCCGACGCGACGTCGGCGGCTCCGGCGTCGATCGCCGCTTCCATCATCTGGTCCTCGGAGGCCGCCTTCGGCTCAAACTCGATCAGCCCGACGCGATCGAACATGAAGGAGACGGCGCCGGTCTCCGCAAGCGCGCCGCCGGCTTTCGTGAAGTAGGAGCGCACCTCACCGGCCGTGCGGTTGCGGTTGTCGGTCAGGGCCTCCACGATCACGGCGACGCCGCCCGGCGCGTAGCCCTCGTAACGCACCTCGTCGTAGGTCTCGGCGTCGGCCCCGGATGCCTTCTTGATCGCGCGCTCGATGTTGTCCTTGGGCATGTTCTCGGCCCGCGCCGCGAGCACGGCGGCGCGAAGCCGCGCGTTCATCGCCGGATCGGGCAGGCCCATCTTGGCGGCCACCGTGATCTCGCGCGCCAGCTTGGAGAAGAGCTTGGAGCGGATCGCGTCCTGCTTGCCCTTCTTGTGCATGATGTTCTTGAACTGTGAATGGCCCGCCATCTCGCTCGCGCCCTGATGCCTGCTGTGGTTTTCCCCTCGTCTCCCACAGCGGGCCGGGAGCGGCAAGATGGCGGACTGACACCCACCGGCAGCCCGCGTCCGGGCGGTGACCCTCAGTCCACCAGCCGTCCGCTGTTCAGCGCCACCGCGCGGATGCCGCGGCTGGCCAGCAGCACTTCGGCGAGGAAGGCGCCGAGCGCGCCGAGCGTGCACAGGATGGCCGAGCCGAACAGGCCGAACAGCAGGTTCGCCGCGGTCTTGTCGCGCACGATCGAGAAGAACAGAGCCAACACCGTGCCGCAGGTGAAGGCGCCGCTCACCGCCGCGAGGATCACGGCGACGTCGAGGATATGCGTGCGCCGGCGAAGGTAGGACAGGCGCAAACTCGTCTCGCGCGCCTTGACCTCGTCGCGGGACGGCGCGTCGAGGATGGCGTTGACCTTGTCCGAGATGCGGGCGAGCCGCGTCGTGAAGGTGCCGAGCAACGTCGCCACCGCCGACAGAAGAAAGATCGGAGACAGCGACAGTTGGATGATGTGGACGACGCCGTCGTAGCTCGTCGGGTCCTGTGGAATCACGCGCCCGCCCCTACGCCCTTCGTGGGCGGCAGGCTCTACACGGCAGGCCGCGATGCGGCAATGCTGTCAAGGCAGCGCCGCGAAGGCGGCACGCAAGCCCTCGCGCTCCACGATTTCGGCGAAGCGGGGCACCGTCTCGCTGGCGCGGCCGTACACCGCATGATCGAACGAGCCGGCGTTGTCGGCCAGCTCAAGGTTGAACTCGCATGTCGACAGGCCGAGCTGCCGCGCCGCGGCGACGAAGCCGGCGGCGGGGTAGACGGCGCCCGAGGTGCCGATCGCGGCGAAGGCGTCGGCCTCGCCAAGAGCCTCGAAGATGCGGCTTGTCTGCATCGGTTCCTCGCCGAACCAGACGATGTCGGGGCCGCATCCCGTCGGCCGCGCCGCAGGCGGGGCACGGGGTCGCGGTCGAGAGATCCTGCGTCCAGTCGTTGCGCACGCCGCATAGGGTGCAGCGGGCGCGGTCGAGGCGGCCGTGCATGGCGATGGCGTCGGAGCCCCGCCCGCTCGTGAAGCCCGTCGACGTTCTGCGTCACCAGGGTGAGGCGGTCGCCGCGCTGCGCCATCACCCATCCCAGCCGAGCGAGGGCATGATGCGCGGCGTTGGGCTCGGCCTCTCGGGCGCCGCGGCGACGCCAGTCGTAGAAGCGGTGCACCAGCGCGGGATCGCGCCGAAACGCCTCCGGCGTCGCCAGCGCGCGGGGATCGTGCTCCTCCCACAGCCCGCCGGGGTCGCGGAAGGTGCGCAGGCCGCTCTCGGCGGAGGCACCGGCGCCGGTGAGGATGAAAAGGTGCATCGGCGCCCCTGCCGTGTCAGGCCGGCAGAATAGCCCCGCGGCGGCCGGCGTGCGACCCCGCGCAACGACGAAGGGCGGAGCGTGATCCGCCCCGCCCTTCCGGATGCCTGCGATCAGCGGGCCGGCGGCGGCGGCGCACCGCCGGCGGCGAGGAGCGGCGTGATGTTCTGCACCACGACACGACGATTGACGGCCGACGACCCCTGCGTGTTCACCTTCAGGTACTGCTGGCCGTAGCCCTGCGTCGTGATGTTCTCCGGCGGCACGCCGAAGTCCTTCGACAGGATCGCAGCCACCGACTGGGCGCGATGGTCCGACAGCGTCAGGTTGTCGGTCGGGTTGCCGGTCGCGTCGGTGAAGCCCTCCACCAGGAACACGGAGTTCGGCTGCCGCTCGACCGTGCGACGGATGCCGTCGGCGAGCGCCCTGAGCTTGCCGGTGGCGTCCGCCGGCACAGTCCACGAGCCGCTGCCGAAGTTCACCGTGTTGATGTCGACCGAGCGCACCAACCGTCGGATGTCGGGGCTGTAGCGGATCTGGTCGAGCGTGTAGCGGCGGGGCGGCGCCTGCAGCGGGGGTGCCGCGAAGGTGTCATAAACCAACGTCGGGTCGGCCTCGGCGTAATCGACGGCGTAGCGGTCGGGCGGGATGTCGAGCGGCGGCGGCGGCAACACCACGACGTCCTCGCCCGGCAGCCGGACGCGGCCCTCGGTGCCGTTGTCGATCAGCACCACCTCGTGGCCGTCCCGGTAGCGGCGCACTCGGCGCAGCATCAGCCCGTCCGGCGTGGTGAAGGTGAGGATCTGCTCGCCGTTCGGGCGGTCGATGACGTCCACGAAGTCGCGGCCGGAGCGCTCGCGGCGGACCTGATAGCCGAGCTCGCGGAAGCGCTCGTCCTCGTCGTGCACGATGTAGGCACGGTCGCCGTCCTCGACGATGGTGCGGCCCGGCTCGCGGATATAGGTCCGGCCGTCCTCCCGGTACTCCTGACGCT
>CALMRL010000167.1 GCA_937873345.1 uncultured Beijerinckiaceae bacterium
ACGTGGAAGAAGGCTCGGCGCATCGGCCGTGGGTTGATCCGGCGTTCGCGCCCGGTGCGCCGTGCGATGACGGCGCATTTCGCCTCCTCGCTGACCCGGCGCATCGTCTTCCTCAACATCGGCGGGCTGGTGGCCTTGGCCTTCGCCTTCCTTTACATCAACCAGTTCCGCGAGGGACTGATCGACGCTCGCGTGCAGAGCCTGGAAACGCAGGGCGAGATCATCGCCGCTGCGATCTCGGCCTCGGCAAGCGTCGATACCGATGCGATCACCCTCGACCCCGAGAAGCTGCTGCAGGCCGCGCCCGGCCGCGTGGGAGACAAGGGCGCCTCCGACAGGGGTGCGAGGGGCAGGGCCGCGGAGGACAGGGTGGCGGGCGACGAGGCCTCGCCCTCGCTCGAATTCTCGATCAACCCCGAGCGGGTCGGCCCGGTGCTGCGCCGCCTCGTGCTGCCGACCCGCACCCGCGCCCGCATCTTCGACCGCGACAGCTCGCTGCTGGTCGACTCCCGTGCCCTGGTGCGCCGTCCCTCCTATCGGCGCGCCGAGACGGCGGAGGAGATGCCGACGCTGATCGAGCAGGCCTGGAACACCGTCAAGAGCGGGCTTGGCCGGCCGCAGGTGCCCTACCCCGACGACAGCAACGGGCGCAACGGCAAGAGCTTCCCCGAGGTCGCGGCGGCGATCTCCGGCACGATGCAGAGCGTGGTGCGGGTCAACGGCAAGGGCGACACCATCATCTCGGTCGCCGTGCCGATCGGTCCGACCCGCGCCGTGCAGGGCGTGCTGCTGCTTTCGACGCTGGGCGGCGACATCGACGCGGTGATCGCCGCCGAGCGCTGGACGATCATCAAAATCTTCCTGGTCTCCGCGGCGATCATGTTCGCCCTGTCGCTGTTCCTCGCCGGCACCATCGCCACGCCGATGCGCCGGCTGGCGGAGGCCGCGGACAGGGTGCGCCGCGGCACCAAGTCCCGGCAGGAGATTCCCGACTTCACCACCCGCTCCGACGAGATCGGGCACCTCAGCGGCTCGCTGCGCGACATGACGGTGGCGCTCTACAACCGCATCGAGGCGATCGAGCGCTTCGCCGCCGACGTCGCCCACGAGCTGAAGAACCCGCTGACGAGCCTGCGCTCGGCGGTGGAAACGCTGCCGATCGCCCGCACGCCGTCGGCGCAGGAGCGGCTGCTCGCCATCGTGCAGCACGACGTGAAGCGCCTCGACCGGCTGATCTCCGACATCTCCGACGCGTCGCGTCTCGACGCCGAGATGGCGCGCACCGACCGGCTCGCGGTCGATCTGGTTCAAGTCCTTGAAGCGGTCGTCGCCGTTGCGAACGGCATCGGCCGCAACGACGTGCGGGTGACGCTCGACGTCGCGCCGGCTTGGACGGAGGAGGGCGAGCCGACATCGATCCTCGTCAACGGCTACGACTCGCGCCTGGGCCAGGTGTTCAACAACCTCATCGACAACGCCCGCTCGTTCTCGCGGCAGGGCGGCAACGTGCGCGTCGCGCTGCGGCCGACGCGCCTCAGCGGGCGCGGCCCGGCGCGGCAGGGCTACGAGATCATCGTCGACGACGACGGCCCCGGCATCCCCGCCGACGCCTTCGAGCGCATCTTCGAGCGCTTCTACACCGATCGCCCGGATCACGGCTTCGGCCAGAACTCCGGCCTCGGCCTCTCGATCTCGCGCCAGATCGTCGAGGTGCATGGCGGCTCGATCCTGGCGAGCAATCGCGTTGGGCCGATCGAGGCCGACGTGGACGCCGATGACGAGGATGATGCGGACGACGGCGAGCGCGTGCTCGGCGCTCGTTTCACCGTCTGGCTCCCGGCGCTCTGTGACGGATGAGACCGGCCGGCCCATCGGTCTTGCCGTCCATGCGACGGTCGTCGCGATCGCAGGCCGGGGCCTCCTGATCCGCGGGGCGTCCGGCTCGGGCAAGAGCCGGCTGGCCTTAACCCTCATCGCGGCGACGACGCCCGCGCGGCCGGTCGAACTCGTCGGCGACGACCGCGTGCTGCTACATGACGGCGGCATCGAACGGATCGTCGCGCGACCGCACCCGCGCATCGCCGGCTTCATCGAGCGCCGCGGCCTCGGGCTGGTGGCGGTCTCGTGGCGCGAGGAGGCCCCGCTCGTGGGCTGCGTCGCGATCGGGCCTGTCCCCCCCATCGGCGAGACCTGGTGCCGACTGCGCGCGCTGCCGACCCTTGCCGTGCAAGTTCCTGCCGTCGAGCCGGACGACCTTTGCCGGCGCGTCCTCGACTGGTGGCACGGGGTCATCAGCGCGGCGGGCGGCGCGACGGATCGAACACAGGTGGCGTGAAAACGACGCGGGTCGCGAGCAACCCGCGTGAAATTACAGTTGGTAAGCTCGAAGCGTTCTACTTAAACAGGGCACATGGGCAGCTGGCGGCGTTGCCGCAGGCGCATCCCGCGGCGGCCCAGGTGTCAGAAAGTTCGCGATTTGCAAACGCGTCGGAGCATCACCGGCGATCCACTGGCCGGACCGGGCAAACGATGTCCGGGCCGGGCGACCGGGCGGGCCGGGCGACCGGGCGAGCCGGGCGAGCCGGGCGCGTGCCGATGATGCCCGCGGGACCTGTGAAGATGGGAGTTCCCGCGCCTTGATCGGCATGGTGCTCGTCACGCATGGCGATCTGGCGACGCAGTTCCGCGCCGCCCTGGAGCACGTCGTCGGTCCGCAACGGCAGGTCGCGACGATCTCGATCGGGCCGGACGACGACATCGAGCGCCGGCGCTGCGACATCATCGAGGCGGTGAGCCTAGTCGACAGCGGCGCCGGCGTGGTGCTGCTCACCGACATGTTCGGCGGCACCCCCTCCAACCTCGCCATCTCCGTGATGAACGGCGCCCACGTCGAGGTCGTCGCCGGCATCAACCTGCCGATGCTGATCAAGCTCGCCTCGGTGCGCGAAGCGGCGAGCCTGGAGCAGGCGGTGATCCAGGCGCAGGACGCGGGCCGCAAGTACATCTACGTCGCCAGCCGCGTGCTCAGCGGCAAATGAGCGGGCCGGCCGAGGCGCTCGGCGTGCTGAGCCGTGAGCTCGTCATCGTCAACCGCCGCGGCCTCCACGCCCGCGCCACGGCGAAGTTCGTGCAGTGCGCCGAGGGCTTCGACGCTGCGATCACGGTGAGCCGCAGCGGGGACACGGTGGGCGGCACCTCGATCATGGGCATCCTGACGCTCGGCGCCGGCATCGGCTCGACCATCCTCGTCACCGCTCAGGGTGCGCAGGCGAAGGCGGCGCTCGACGCCATCGCCGCGCTCGTCGCCAATCGCTTCGGCGAGGACGAGTAGGCGGCTTGGCGGACGCGAAGGGCCAGGACGGCGAGGCGCCGCCCGCCGTGATCGTCCTGCTGGCGCTGGCCTGCGGGATCGTGGTCGCCAACATCTACTACGTGCAGCCCCTGGTGGGGCTGATCTCGCGCGCCTACGGCCTGCCGCTCGACCGCGCCGGTCTGCTCGTCACGATGACGCAGCTCGGCTACGCCGCCGGGCTGATCCTGATCGTGCCGCTCGGCGACACGATGGAGAACCGCCGGCTGATCCTCGCCATGCTCGGCGTGCTGGCGCTGGCGCTCGTCGCTGCCTTCGCGGCACCCACGGCGGGCGTGTTCCTCGCGGCCTCGGTGATGATCGGGCTGATGGCAAGCGCGGTGCAGGTGATGGTGCCCTTCGCCGGCCATCTCGCATCCGACGCGCGGCG
>CALMRL010000168.1:0-8547 GCA_937873345.1 uncultured Beijerinckiaceae bacterium
CTGCCGGCGGGGCTGGCCGACCGCGACGCCCTCGCCGCGGCGTTCGGCGCCTCAGACGTCGACCTCCTGATCCGCACCGGCGGCGAACGGCGCCTGTCCGAGTTCCTGCTGTGGGAATGCGCCTACGCCGAGCTTTGCTTCACCGACGCGCCCTGGCCGGAGTTCGACGGCGCTTCGCTGGCCGCCGCGATGGCGGATTTCCGCGCCCGCACCCGCCGCTTCGGTGCCTTGCCGGCGGGGGATGTCCCTGCCGCCCGTGCCGCCTGACCCTCACCATCGGGATCGAAGGAGAATGCCCGTGACCGACGCCATGACTGATGCCACCGCGGAACCGCATCACCCACCGCTCGCCCGCAAGCTCGCCTGGATCGCGGGTCTCGCCGCCGCCACGCTGATCCCGGGCCTCCTCGTCGCGCAGCTCGTCGGCGAGCGGCAGGACCGCGCCGCGACGGCGACGGCGGGCATCGCCGGCGCCTGGGGTCCGCAGCAGCTCGTCGCTGGACCCTCGCTTCTTTGGTCGGTCGCCGACCGGAACGGCTCGGAACCGTCGCATCGGCTGCGGCTGGCGCCGCGCTCGCTCGACGCCCGCGTCACGATCGCGCCCTCCACCCGCCGCCGCGGCCTGTTCGACGCGACGGTCTATGAGGCGACGGTGACGATGAGTGGCGCCTTCGAGCTGCCTGACACGGTCCGCTCCGGCCTCGCCGCCTCTCCGGCCAAGGCACTCGTTGCCGTCACCCTGCCGGGCACGCAGGGCATGCGCGACGATGACCGCGTCGAGATCGCCGGAGCGAAGCTGCCCTGGCAGAGCTGCGCCGAGTTGCTTGCCGAGGAAGCGGCCTGCCGCGGCGAGGGCGAGGTGCTGGTCGCCGAGGTTGAACTCGGCGCCGCCGAGCCGCGCAAGCCGGTGCCCTTCGCCGTCAGCCTGCACCTGCGCGGCACGACGAGCCTGCGCCTTGCCACGACCGCGAAAGCCGCCACCGTGCGGATCGCTGGCCTTTGGCCGACGCCCGGCTTTATCGGCGGCGAGCTGCCGACGACCGCGGCGGTGAAGGACGGCGGCTTCACCGCGGACTGGGCGATCAACCATCTCGGCCGGCCGCAGCTGCAGCGGGTTATGTCGCTCGGCGCCGCCGATATCCGGCCGCCGCGCAGGTCGGCGTCGAGCTGGTGCAGGGTGCGCCGGTGTACCGGATGATCGAGAGGGTCGAGAAGTACGGGCTGGTCATCGTGACGCTGGCCTTCGCCGCCTATCTCTCCTTCGAGATCGTCACCGGCGTGACCATAGGCCTCCTGCAGTATGCCCTTCTCGGCACCGCGCTGATCTTGTTCGCCCTTCTGCTGCTATCGATCGGCGAGGTCGCCGGCTTCGAGGCGGGCTACGGGGCCAGTGCCCTGCTCATCACCGCGCAGGCCTCGCTCTACACCTGGTCGGTAATGCGGACGGCGCGGCTGGCGGCGATCTTCGCCGGGCTGCTCTCGGCGGTCTTCGGCTTCTTCTTCTGGCTGGTCGGCTTGGAATCCTATGCCCTGCTGGTCGGCGCCGCGGCGATGTTCCTCGTCCTGTCGCTGGTCATGGGCCTGACGCAGGCCGTCTTCGCCCGCCCGCTGGCGGGAGCGGCGGGATGAGGCGGCGCCTTCCGCTGCTCTGCACGGCGGCGCTGCTCGTCGTCGCCGGGCTCGCGCTGCGGCTCGGGCCCCGGCGGATCGGAGCCGGGCATCTATCGCTCGCCGTGCATCACTCCGGCGGCGGGCTCCTATGGGGTGGCATGATCTACGCGCTGGTCGCCGCGGGGCGACCGCCGCGGTGGGGCATCGCGGCTTGCCTTATGGCCTCGGCCGTGATCATCGCGGCCGTCGAGGGCTCGCGACTGCTGCATGGGCCGACGCTCGACGTCTTTCGCGCGACGCTCGCCGGCCAGCTGCTGCTCGGCCGCGGCTTCGCGATCTCCAACATCGCCGTCGACGCGCTCGGCGCGGTGCTGGTCGCCGCTGCCACCGTGCCGCTCGTCCGGCGTGGAACTGTCGAATCGCGAAAGCCGCGACGATCGTAACGGTCCGACCCAACGATCACGAAACGACCGAGCGAGATGGATGTCGCGCCCCCGGCGTAGGTTGTGGCTTGGACCCATCGTTACGCGTTCGCCACCGGGCGGACCGAGCCGGAACTTCACCGCGGAAGGGCTCATTGCCCGGCCGCAACGTCACAGGAGAGCACCGCCGATGGCCGACGACCGCTTGAAGATGCAGGATCCGCGCAAGCAGTACCCGCAGCCGCCCTTCCCGAAGCAGCCGCAGCAGGCACCCGGCCTTGCCGCGGCGATGGACCCGGTGCCGGATCACGGCGAGGAGAGCTACGTCGGCCACGGGCGCCTCGCCGGGCGCAAGGCGCTGGTCACCGGCGCCGACAGCGGCATCGGCCGCGCCGCGGCCATCGCCTTCGCCCGCGAGGGGGCGGATGTCGCTCTGTCCTACGCCGAATCCGAGATGGCCGACGCGCAGGAGGTCCTTGACCTGATCAGGAAGGCGGGCCGCAAGGCCGTGCTGCTGCCCGGCGACATCACCGAAAGGACGCACTGCGAGGCGATGGTCAAGAAGACGGTCGCCGAACTCGGCGGCCTCGACATCCTTGTCAACAATGCCGGCAAGCAGACCAACCAGAAGGACATCGGCGAGATCACCGACGAGCAGTTCGACCGGACGCTGAAGACCAACCTTTACGCGATGTTCTGGATCACCAGGGCGGCGATGCCGCACATGCCGCCGGGCGCCTCGATCATCAACACGGCGTCGGTGGTCGCCTACAGCCCGCCGGCGATCCTGATCGACTACGCCACCACCAAGGCCGGCATCGTCGCCTTCTCCAAGGCGCTGGCCAAGCAGGCGATCGAGAAGGGCATCCGCGTCAACGCCGTGGCGCCCGGCCCCTTCTGGACGGCGCTGCAGCCTTCGGGCGGACAGCCGCAGGAGGCGGTTGAAAAGTTCGGCACGTCCGTGCCGATGGGCCGCCCCGGCCAGCCCGTCGAACTGGCGCCGGTCTACGTCTTCCTCGCGTCGCAGGAGGCGAGTTACGTCACCGGCGAGGTGTACGGCGCGACGGGCGGCAACGGCACGGCCTGACGCCCCCGCCGGGGAGCGCTCGGCGGACGGCGCTGCAGCGCCGTTCTCCCGCTACGACGTGACCAGGGACTTGATGCGGGCGCCGAGCGCGTCGACGACGAACGGCTTGGTCAGGACCTGCATGCCCGGCGAAAGGTGGCCATTGCCGAGAACGGCGTTCTCGGCGTAGCCGGTGATGAACAGCACCTTGAGGTCGGGTCGCCCCACCCGCCCGGCATCGGCCATTTGGCGGCCATTCAACCCGCCGGGCAGCCCGACATCGGTGATCAGCAGGTCGATGCGGCGATCCGACTGCAGGATCTTCAGCCCGGCGAGGCTGTCGGAGGCTTCGATCGCGGCATAGCCGAGATCCTCGAGCACCTCGGTCACCAGCATCCGCACGGTCGGCTCGTCGTCGACGACGAGGACTGTCTCGCCGCTGCCGGCACGGGGCGCCGACACCCCTTCGTCTTGTGCCGGCGCCTCCTTGGATGCCCCATAATGTCGGGGCAGGTAGATGCACACGGTGGTGCCCTCGCCGACCTCGGAGTAGATGCGGACCTGGCCGCCGGACTGCCGGGCGAAGCCGTAGATCATGCTCAAGCCCAGCCCCGTGCCCTCGCCGATCGGCTTGGTGGTGAAGAAGGGATCGAAGGCCTTGGCGATCACCTCCGGCGACATGCCGGTGCCGGTGTCGGTGACGCAGAGCGACAGGTACTGGCCCGGCGCCATGTCGCGCTCGCGGCCGGCGTGCTCGTCGATCCACTTGTTGTGCGTCTCGACCGTGATCCGGCCGCCCTCCGGCATCGCGTCGCGGGCGTTGATGCACAGGTTGAGGAGCGCGTTCTCGAGCTGCGGCGGGTCAACCAACGTCATCCACAGCCCCGGCGCGCCGACCACCTCCAGCGTGATCGCCGGCCCTACCGTGCGCCGGACCAGGTCCTCGAGACCGGCGACGAGCCTGTTGACGTCGGTCGTCTTCGGTTCCAGCGTCTGCCGGCGCGAGAAGGCGAGCAGACGGTGCGTCAGCGCCGCGGCGCGGCGCGTCGCACCCTGCGCGGCGCTCATGTAGCGGTCGAGGTCGCCGTGCCGGCCCTGCTTCAGCCGGATGCCCATCAGCTCGAGGCTCCCCGACACCCCCGCGAGCAGGTTGTTGAAGTCGTGTGCCAAGCCGCCGGTGAGCTGGCCCACCGCCTCCATCTTCTGCGACTGCCGCAATTGCTCCTCGATGCGGCGCTGTTCGGTGACGTCACGGACTGAAAACAGTACCAGGCCACCACCGTCGGGGAAGCGTTCCACTGCGGCCACGCTCACCGCGACCGAGGCCTCCCGCGCCTCGCGGCCGTAGCGGCGCGTCGCCTGGTAGCTCTGCACGCCGCCCTCCGCCACGGCGCGGCGCGATCGATCCACCATGGTGGCGGCGATCTCGGCATTGAAGACGTCGGGAACCGGCCGGCCCTTCACCGCGGCGCGGGACACGTCGAAGAAGCCTTCGGCCGAGGAATTGACGTCTTCGAGCAGCACGCCGCCATCGACGGCGACGCTTGTCAGCAGCAGGTACTCCGGCGACAGGTTGAAGTAGGCGGAGGCTCGCGCCTCGGAGCGCTGCAGGTTGCGGGTTCTCTCCTCGACGCGGCGCTCCAGCTCCTCGCTGAACTCGCGGAGCTGCACTTCACGCTCCCTCGCCTCGGTGACGTCGTAGACGACGCCGACGAAGCGCAGGCCGGCCGCCTCGCTGTCCTGCACGAACTCGCCGCGGCGGGTGAGCCAGCGCGCTTCGCCGGTATCGGGGCGGATGATGCGGATGTCGTCGCTGACGCTCAACCCGGTGGACGGCAGGGGCGCGACGTTGATGATTCGCGGCTGCCCGTCCTCGATCAGCCTGTTGATCGTCCTCGCCGGCAATTCGCTCGCCGGCTGCAATCCCAGCAGGCTGCAGAACTGCGAAGAGACGGTTACGGTGGCGAAGCCTTCGAGGTAGGAGAAGGTGCCGATGCCGCCGGCGCTCTGGGCAATGCGGAGCTGTTCCTCGACGATCTTCTGCTCGGTGACATCGAGCATCACGCCGGTGAAGCGCTCCGGCTCGCCCTTTCCGTTCGTGGTGGTCCGCCCGCGCGCCTTGATCCAGCGAACCGAGCCGCCAGCCGTGAGGATGCGGAACTCCTTCGAGAACACCTCGGCGCCACGCAGCATCGCCCCGACCGCGAGCTGCAGGCGGGCGCGGTCCGCGGGATGGATGATCGAGAAGAACACCGCCGGCTCGATGCCCGCCGCGGCGGCCAGCGGGTCGAGACGGTAAAGGTTGGCGAAGCTGGCATCGCCGGTGATGCGGGAGCGGGCGATGTTCCAGTCCCACTCGGCGGCCGCGCCGGACAGGTCGAGCGTCGCCTTCAGCCGCTCGCCGACCGCGGCTAGCCGGCGCTCCTTTATCGCGATCTCGTCGGCGAGCGCCTGGGCGTTGCGCTCGCCGGTTATGTCGATCTGCGTCGAGAAGAAGAATTCCGGCTGGCCCCTCGCCATGTTCGGCACGGGGGCAACGAATAGCCTGTTCCAGAAGGTCGAGCCGTCCTTGCGGGCGTTGAGGATATTGACCGTCACCGGCTCGCTCAGCTGCAGGGCCGCCCGGAGCTTCTTCAGCATTTCCGGATCGGTATCGACGGTCTGCAGGAAGCGACAGTTGCGACCCAAAACCTCTCGCGCCTCGAAGCCTGTGAGGCGAAGGAAGGCTGGATTGGCGAAGACGATCGGGTTGTCGGGTAGCCGCGGGTTGGTCACCACCATCGCCATGCCCGACAGCTGCATGGTCTCGAACATCGGTCCCGCGATGCGGCGCAGGTCGGCGAACAGCGAGCCGAGGTCCGCGTCGTCGCTGCCGTGCCGGATATCGATGCTCAAATAGCGACGCCTCGGGCGGGTCAGCCGCTCGCGGCCGCGGCGCCCGTCTCCATGATGCTGTCGATGAAGTCCGCGATGAGCAGCTTCAACGCCGCCAGCGATGGAAGGTCCATCAGCATCACGATGTAGCCGCGGATGTTGCGCTCGCGAATGGTGAAGTTGATGTAGAGGAACAGCACCGGCGCCTCGCTCGCCGGGGCTCCGGCGACGGCGCCCCCCATCAGGCCCTCGCTCTCGCCGCGCACCACCGCCGGCAGCGACATCGTGAGCGATCGTTGCAGCATGTTGGCCATGGTGGCGAGGCAACCGTTGAGGATGACGTTGCCGGTCTCCGACAGGGCCTCGCCCTCCATCTCCGCCGTCTCCTCCGGGCTCATCTGCCCGCCGGTGACGGCGCGCACGAGTTCCAGGCTGCTGGCCTGCGGGAAGATCAGAAGGGCGCGCCCCGCGAAGGCGCCGGAGAAATCCTGGCGCACAGCGATAAGGTCCTCGCTCTCGCGCTCGCCGACCAGCGCGGCGGCGCGCTTCTGGTCCATCACCTCGATCGCCGGCACGGAGAGCACCACCTGCTCACCGACCATCTTGCGCAGGCTCGCCGCAGCCCGGCTGACCCCGATGTTGACCACTTCGGTGAGGGCGTCGCGCTCCAGTTCGCTGAGCGCGATCTCGGACACGCTCACAGTGCTAATCCTTCCGGCGCAGCCGCAGCGCCGCACCGGAGATGAAGCCGCGCAGCCCTTCCTCGGTCACCGGCTTCGGCACGAAGGTGGCATTGAGCGCGCGGGCGCGGGCGATGATCTCGTCCTGCAGGTTGGCGGTGATCACGGCGATCGGCATGTCGGGCGAGCGTTCGCGCAGCTCGCTTGCGAGCGCCAGACCGTCGCGGCCCGGCATGTTGAAGTCGATCAGCGCGCAGTCGATCGTCCGCTCGCCGACGATGCGCATCGCGTCCTCGGCATTCCCCGCCTCCAGGCGTTCCCAGTCCGGCTTCAGGGCGGTCAAGGCCTTGCCGGTGACGATGCGCGCCAGCTTGCTGTCATCGACGACCAGGATCGTAACGCCCATCGACCATCCGCCTTTTCTGCCGCCGCACACATAGACCGAAGGAATGCCTCGACGAAAGCCTCACTCTTCGTGCGACGGCAGCAGCGGCGCCAGCCAGCGCCGCGAGAAGTCATCCGCAGGCTCGCCGAGCATCCGCGGCCGGAAGGCGAGCAGCACCTGCGCGACCGCCGTGTGCAGCTGTCGCGATTGCGACCAGTCGATTATCGCGTCCGACGATGCGAGCAGCAGCGCGGCGAGGGGCTCGGCTTCCTCGATCGGCATGTCGCCGACAAGGAAGATCGTGTCGCCGCGGCTGTCGACGCTCACGAGGCGAGGCTTTCGAGGTCGAGCACCATCAGCACGCCGCCATCGCCGAGCACGGCGGTCCCCCGCAGGACGGGGGAGGCGGCGAGCAGGCCTGTCGCGGGCCGCAGCAGCACGTCCTCGCGACCCTCGATGGCGGCGACGGCGAGGCCGACGTCCTCGGCCGCGATCCGGGCCACCAGGATGCGCTGGTCGTCGTCACCGGCCAAGCCGTCCGGAGCCCCGACGAGGCTGGCGAGCCCCAGCACGGGCAAGGTCCGGCCCCTGTGCACCAGGGCACGGCCGCCGTTCACGACCACCAGCGCACCCCCCTTCGGCCGCAGCACCTCGCGCACCGCGTCGGACGGCACGCCCCAGCGCTCGCCTCCGGCGCGCACCACCATCACCGCCACCATCGCCGCGCGCTGTGGCAGCAGCAGCCGGAAGGTCGAGCCGCGGCCCGGCTCGCTGTCGAGCGCGATCGTGCCGCCGACTGCCGCAAGGCTTGCGCGGACCGCGTCGAGGCCGACCCCGCGGCCCGACACCGCGGTCACCGCCTTCGCCGTGGAGAAGCCAGGCTGGAACAGCAGGTCGAAGGTGCCCGCCCTGTCGAGCGCGTCGCCCGCCGCCCGGTCGAGCAAGCCGCGGTGCACCGCCGTCTCGCGCACACGCGCCTCGTCGATGCCGCCGCCGTCGTCGGACACGGTGATGGCGATGCCCTGCGTGACCGCCTCGGCGGCGAGATGGATTTGCCCCGTCGGCGGCTTGCCGGCCGCAGACCGGCCCCGCGTATCCTCGATGCCGTGGTCGACGGCGTTGCGCAGCAGGTGCAGCAGCGGCTCGAACAGCCTGTCGGCGACGCCCTTGTCGATCTCCGCCCCGTCACCGGCGACGATGAGATCGACCGACTTGCCGAGTCCGGCCGCGATCTCGCGCACCAGGCGCGGCAGCCTGCCGAAGACATGCGCCAGCGGCACGAGGCGCAGGCGCAGCGCCCGGTGATGCGCTTCGGCGACCTGTCGGCCGAGCATGGCGCAGGTCCGCGCCGCCGGACCGGCCAGGGACGGCTCGGCGGCCACGGCCCGGCGCAGCAGCTCGGCGAGCGCGGTCTTGGCGGCGAGCAACTCGCCGAGCCCGTCGATCAATTCGTCGACCCGCACCGACGCCACGCGCAGGCTGCCGGATCGTTCGTCGGAGGGCGCCGCC
>CALMRL010000168.1:8610-8828 GCA_937873345.1 uncultured Beijerinckiaceae bacterium
AGGCGACCTGATCGGCGACGAGGCGGAAGATGGCTTTCAGCTCTGCCGTCGTCGACGCGCACGCGGCGACCGCGACGAGGCCGCAGCGGAACGGGTCGTAGTCGCCGCCCGCCGGGGCCACGTCGCAGCGCAGGGCGATCAGCTCTGGCACCGCCCGCACCAACGCCAGCGGATCGTCGCCGAGAAAGAAGCAGTCGGGCGCCGGAGCGTAGCGCAGG
>CALMRL010000169.1 GCA_937873345.1 uncultured Beijerinckiaceae bacterium
GCCTCGCCCTCGGCCGCGCCGGGCAGCGCGATCGGGTGGTCGGACAGGGTGCGGAGATAGGCGATGATCTCCGCGCGCTTCTTCACGCTGCTCTCGCCGGGATAGCCCATCTTGGTGCCGGGGATGTAGGCCTGCGGGTTGGTCAGCCAGCTGTTCAGGTCGTTGACGCTCCAGTCGCCGCCCTTGGCCTTCAGCCCCTCCGAATAGTCGTAGCCGGCAACAGAGCCCTTCTTGCGGTCGACGACGTTCCATAGCGACGGGCCGACCAGCGCGCCGCTGCCCTTCGTCACGTTGTGGCAGGCCTGGCACACCTGCGCCACCGCTTGGCCCTTCTTGGGGTCGGACGAACCAACGAGCTTCAGGAAGTCGGCTTGGCCCTCGGCCTCGCCGGCGGCCTTCGCGGTGTCGCCGGCCGCGGCCTTGGCTCCCGCCTGCCCAGGCTTGCCTTCCTCCTTGGACGCGACCTGCTTGTCAGCCTCGGTGACCTTAGGCAACGGCGCCGGCTCCTTCGCCAGCGTGCGGAGATAGCCGATGATGTCGGCGCGCTTCTCCGGATTCTCCTCGCCGGCGTAGCCCATCTTGGTGCCGGTCACGTAGGCCGAGGGCTTGGTGAGGAACTGGTCGAGGTCGGCGTAGCTCCAGTCGCCGCCCTTCGCCTTCATCGCGGAGGAATAGTCGAAGCCCTCGACCTTGCCCTTGGGGCGGTCGACCACGCCGTAAAGGTCCGGGCCGACCTTGGTGCCGGCGCCCTCGGTGAAGTTGTGGCAGGCCGAGCAGACCTTGGTGTCGGCCTCGCCGCGCTTGGCGTCGGCGGAGGCGAGCCGCACGGCGATCGGCGTGACGGCGGCGGACGCCTCGCCGGAGGCCGGCGCCTTCTCCGCCGTCTCGCTCGGCAGCGGATAGCCGGGCTTGGCCGGCGGCCCCGGCTGGTAGATCGCCTCGCCGGCGAGCTTCAGCCCCATCGCGAACAGGCAGGCGCCGAGCACGGCGCCGGCGATCTTGTTCAGCTTGAACGAATCCATCGCAAGCCCGCTCCCCTCAGCCGAGCGCGATCCATCCCCCTCCGGCCAAGGGACGCGGGCGCCCGGTCTTTTGCGCCGTGGCTTAGCCGCTTTGCCCGGACCCTGTCCATCGCGCTCGCCGCATCTTTTCGACCCGGTCGCTTCGCGGCCGCGCCAATTTTTCTCTCGGCCGCGCGGCGGCCATGGTAAGCCGCGGGTGATGACGGACACAGCATTGAGCGACAAGATCATCGCCTTCCAGGGCGAGCCGGGCGCCTTCTCCCACATCAGCTGCCACGAGCGCTTCCCCGCCTGGACGGCGCTGCCCTGCCCGACCTTCGAGGACGCGCTCGCCGCGGTCAGCGAGAAACGCGCCACCCGCGCGATGATCCCGATCGAGAACTCGATCGCCGGGCGCGTCGCCGACATCCACCACCTGCTGCCCGGCTCCGGCCTCTTCATCGTCGCCGAGCACTTCCTGCCGATCCGCTTCCAGCTGATGGCGCTGAAGGGCGCGACGCTGGACGGCATCCGCACGGTGCACAGCCACGTCCACGCGCTCGGGCAGTGCCGGCGGATGATCCGCGAGCGCCGACTCGCCACCGTGGTCGCCGCCGACACCGCCGGCTCGGCGCGCGAGACCGCGGAAAGCGGCGACCTCGCGCGGGCCGCGCTGGCGCCGGCGCTCGCGGCCGAGATCTACGGCCTCGACATCCTCGCCCGCGACGTCGAGGACGAGGCGCACAACACCACCCGCTTCGTGGTGCTCTCGGCCGTGCCGGAATGGCCGGAAGCGGGTGCCGGCCCCTGCGTCACCACCTTCGTCTTCCGCGTCCGCAACGTGCCGGCGGCGCTCTACAAGGCGCTGGGCGGCTTCGCGACGAACGGCGTCAACCTGACCAAGCTCGAAAGCTACATGGTCGGCGGCGCCTTCACCGCGACGCAGTTCCTCGTCGACGTCGATGGCCACCCCTACTCGCCGGGCCTCGCCCACGCGCTCGAGGAACTCGCCTTCTTCTGCGAGGAGATCAGGGTGCTCGGCGTTTATCCCTCGCATCCCGAGCGCGGCCGCTCCGGAGGGAGCGGCCGCGAGGCGGCGCTCGCCGCCGCCATGCCGAATTATTCCGCGTTGCTCGGCCTGTAGCCGCCGGGCGCATGGCCGCTGCCCGACAGGCGGTGGCGCAGCGGTCTCGGAATGGCCGCACCTCCACCCCATAACGGGCAGGCACCGCATCGCCCCTGCTCTCCCCCGTGGCCGTGCCCTCGCGACCCCGCTGCGCAGGGCGCCTGACGGCGGCGATGCGAAGGGAGCCCGTCTTGACCGCAGCGCCGACATCGTTCCTGTTCCTCGTGCTGATGAGCCTCCTCAGCGCGATGTCGGCGCTCGGCACCGACATGGGCCTCGCCGCTTTGGAGCCGATGGCCCGCGACCTCCACGTAGCGCCGGGTACGGTCGGCCTGTCGCTCTCCGCCTTCATGGTCTCCTTCGCCCTGGCGCCGCTGGTCTATGGTCCGCTCTCCGACCGCTTCGGCCGCCGCCCGGTGGCGCTCGCCGCCTGCCTCGTCTACGTCGTCGGCGGGATCGGCTGCACCGCGGCGCCGAGCCTGGCCACGCTGCTCGCCTGCCGCTTCGTGCAGGGGGTGGGCGGTGGCGCCCGGCCGCTCGGCCTCGCGATCATCCGCGACCACTTCACCGGCGCGGCGGCGCGCGAGAAGATGTCCTACGTCTCGGCGCTCAGCCTGCTGGCGCCCCTCCTCGCCCCCTCGCTCGGCGCGCTGCTGATGCTCGCCGGCTCGTGGCGGCTGATCTACGGCTTCCTGACGCTCACCGGTGCCGTGTCGCTGCTGCTCAACTGGTGGCGTCTCGGCGAGTCGCTGCCCACCGAGCGGCGCATCGCCGTCGCCCCGCGCATCGTCGCCCGCAACTACGCGCACGTGTTCCTCGATCCCCGCTCGCTGCCCTACGCCGTGATCGCCGTCGCGATGTTCGGCGTGATCTTCGGCTACGTCTCGGGCTCGCCCTACGTGATGATCGGCGCCTTCCACCTGTCGCCGCTCGTCTTCGGCCTGACCTTCATGCTGAACTCCGCCGGCCTGCTCGTCGGCAACCTCGCCAACGCCCGCCTCAACCGCCGCGGCGTGGCGCCCGACAGGCTGCTCGCCGGCGGCCTGACGCTGGTGGTGGTGAACACGCTGGCCCTCGTCGCGCTGACGCTTGCCGGCAGTCCCGGCGGCGTCGTCGCCTTCCTGCCCTTCCTGTTCGGCTGCATGGCTGGCTGCTCGATGGCGAACACCAACGCGCTGCAGCTCGCGATCGAGCCGCATGCCCTGATGGCGGGCGCGGCCAGCGCGGCGGTGGTGTCGCTGCAGCTCGCCGTCGGGGCGGTCGGCGGCTATGCGGTGGCGGCGCTCTACGATGGGCGTTCGCCGCTCTCCACCGTGTCGGTCATCGCGCTCGCCGGGCTGACCGGGATGGGCGCCTTCCTGCTGCGGCCGCGTGACCGTCGCCTCGGGCTTGCGCCGCCGGACATGGTGCCGGCGAAGCACTCGTGATCCGCGCTTTTGTCAAGCGTCGCACAGAACCCGCGAAGCTCGGCCGCGTTATTGCTTAAGATTTGGTTAATGCGGGCTGCTTGTCACGGTGACGTGATCTTCCCGCCCTAACCGGTCGGCCGCAAGGCGTGAGGCTGCATTCCGATGAGATGGGCCGCGTTGAATACCTTCGGTGCCGGAGCCTGGCTGCTCGGCCTGCTCTACGCCAAGGCGCCGCATGCCGGCACCCTCGCCGCCTTCGACGGGGGCGGGCACCCGTTGGCTGTTGGGACGACCTGCGCCGCCATCGGCGCCGCGACCATGCTTTGGGCGAACCTGCGCAGCGTCTAGCCCTTCCTGGCTCTCGACGGGCGTGCCGCTCCGCTGTGGACCTTCGACTGCAGCACGCCGCCGATCTTCGATCTGGCGTCCTTCGGCTCCTTGACCGGCTTCGGCGCTTTCGGTTCCTTGGCCGCCTTCTCCACCTTCGCGCTCGGCTCGGCGCGCATGGCGGCAAGGTCGAGAAGGTGGCGTCGCGCCGCTGCCGTCTCACCGGCACTCTTGTCCCCACCGGCCCTGGCATGCGGGCCATGGGCATCCGCCTTCTTCGCCAAGCCGGCAAGATCGGACGCTTCCCAGCCGTCGAGCACCGTCGCCACGGCCTCCTCGCCGCAGGCGCGGGTGAGCCGCCGGAGCGCCTCCAGCGTCAGCGCCTTGTCCTTCAACTGCTTCACCATGGCCTTGCGGGCGAACTCGGCGATGTCGCCGCGCAGCGCGGGAAAGGCGTCGGGGTGATCGGCGAGGGCGCGCAGCACCGCGCCGCTGTCGAGACCTGCGGGCATGTCAGAGCAGTCCTTTGATTTCACGGACGAGGGGCATCAGCGTCTCGTCGATGATCTTCGGTGCGTACTTGCGCGTGTAGGTCGTCTCGCCGGCATCCACCAGCGCCCCGGTCAGCCCGGCCGACTGCGGCACGCTGGTCGTCAGCAGGCGGTAGGGCGAGCCCGGCCGCTGCGTCGCCTCGATGACTTGGCGGCGGATCGAATGATGGTGGTTGATCTGCTGGGTGCGCGTCAGCAGGATGTGCGGCGCGCTCTTCGGTTTGCGCGTCCGTCCCGACCGGCTTGCCCAGATGCTGCCGTGGAAGGCGTCGAGCCCGTAGACCGACAGGTAGTCGGGGATCGTCGGCACAACCACGAGATCGGCGAGGCAGATCGCCGCCTCCGTCACCGGCGAGATGCCGGGCGCGCAATCGAAGAGAATGAAGTCGTAGTCGTCCGCCAACGATTGCACGTCCTTGCTGAACAGCTGCCAGATCTTGCCGTCGATGGCGTTCATGCTGAGGTCGCGATTGGTCAGCTCGTAGATCAGCTCGCGCTCGACGATGCGAAGCTCGGGGCCGCAGGGCAGCAGCGAGAGGTTGAGCGGGCGCCCGCCGTGGCTCGGCGGGTCGAGGTCGCCGCAGACGCTGTCGCGGATCTCCGCCTTCTTCTGGTGGATGAGCTTCGCTTCCAGGAAGGCTTCGAGGGTCCGGTTGCCGGTGATGAGCTGCCACAGCAGCGCGTCGCCCGCGATGCACACCGAAGCGCTGGCCTGCGGGTCGAGATCGACCACCAGCACCCTGGCGTCGGCATCATCGGCGGCGAGGGTCTCGGCGAGGCTGACCACCGTGGTGGTCTTGCCGACACCGCCCTTCATGTTGGCGACGGCGATGAACTTGCCGCCGCGCCCGGTCGGTCTCGCCGATGCGCCGGCTGCGTTCGTGCCTTCCGCGCCCGCCGCGCCGTTCGTGATTCTGGCCAAGCCGGCCTCCCCGCCCGCGACCACCGCGAGGAGCATTGGTTGTACAAGGGCGCCGGAGCAACCGCGTCCGTTGCGCCAGCCTGCCGATTTCCGGACGGCGATGCCGAGTTGACACGCCGGTGCGCGGGGGTCAGTCTCAAGCCCAGCAAACGGTCTTCCGCCGCCCGGCGGGAGCTAAGAGGGAATGTGGTGCGGCCGCTCGCGGCCCAAGCCACGGCTGCCCCCGCAACTGTCGGCGATCGCCGCGCATCTCAGGGTCGTCAGGCCCCGCCACTGGGACGAGTCCCGGGAAGGCGTCCGCGCGGGGCACACGATCGCGAGCCAGGAGACCTGCCGTTCGCGATCGTTCGATTGCCCGGGCGGGGTGTCCCGGCGCCATGACGATGCCGCATGCGGCGCAAGGCGGCTCGTCCGCCGGTTTTCACACCTGGGCCGGCCGCGCCAGCGGCCATTGAAGGTGCATGATGGCAACGACCCCTCTCGCCAAGGTGCCGGCGACGATCGTCACCGGCTTTCTCGGCGCCGGCAAGACGACGCTGATCCGCAACCTTCTCGCCACCGCCAAGGGCCGCCGCCTCGCGCTGGTCGTCAACGAGTTCGGCGACGTCGGCATCGACGGCGCGCTGCTGCGCGACTGCGGCGGCTGTCCTGCCGACGCGGTGATCGAGCTCGCCAACGGCTGCATCTGCTGCACCGTCGCCGACGACTTCATGCCGGCGATCGAGCGGCTGCTGGCGCTCGATCCGCCCCCCGAGCACATCGTCATCGAGACCTCC
>CALMRL010000170.1 GCA_937873345.1 uncultured Beijerinckiaceae bacterium
CGGACAGCGAGGCGAAGCGTGTCGCGACCTCGTCGAGGATGCGAGCGTGCTCGACGGCGCCGGCGGCGGAGACCACCATCGCGCCGGCGCGGTAATGCCTGTCGAGATAGCCATCGACCGCGCCGCGGTCGAAGCCGGCGACGCTGTCCGGTGTGCCGAGGATGGCGCGCCCGAGCGGCTGGTCGGGATAGGCGGTGGCGTTGAACAGGTCGAAGACGAGATCGTCGGGCGTATCCTCGACGGAGCCGATCTCCTGAAGGATGACGTTCTTCTCACGCTCCAACTCGGCCGCGTCGAAGGTAGAATCGAGCAGGATGTCGGCAAGGATGTCGAGGGCGAGGCCGGTATCCTCGGCGAGCAGGTGGGCGTAGTACGAGGTCTGTTCGACGCCCGTGGCGGCGTTGAGGTCGCCGCCGGCCGCCTCGATCTCCTCGGCGATCGCCTGCGCGGAGCGCCGCCGCGTCCCCTTGAAGGCCATGTGCTCGAGAAGGTGCGACAGACCCTGCTCCTGGGCCGCCTCGTGGCGCGAGCCGGCGCCGACGAACACGCCGAGCGAGGCCGTCTCCAGCTGCGGCATGGCGTGGGTGACCACGCGCAGGCCCGACGGCAGGGTGCTGACGGCGAGGGTCAAGACGCCGCCTTCACGGCACGGTTCTGGTCGACGCGATCGCGGATGAAGCCCTCGATCCGCTGTTCGTCGTTCGGCAGGACGGTGAAGCGCTCCTGCCGCCCGAGCAGGTCGGCGAGATGCGCCGGCAGGGGTGGGCGCACGCCGATCGCCCGCTCGATGGCATCGGGGAACTTGGCTGGGTGGGCGGTGCCGAGCACCACCATCGGCGTCGTCGGATCGAAGGCGAGTCGCTCGCGGGCGACGTGCAGGCCGACGGCGGTGTGGGGATCGACCATCTCTCCCGACTGATGCCAACAGCGGGCGATCTCGGCCGCCGTCTGCGCCTCGTCGGTCGCGCCGGCGTCGAACTCGTCGCGGATCGCGGCGAGGGTGGCATCGGGGACGGCGAAGCCGCGCCCCTGCTTCAGCTGCTCCATCAGCGGGCGCACGCCGGCGCGGCCACCGGCCTCGAACAGCAGGCGCTCGAAGTTCGAGGACACCTCGATATCCATCGAGGGCGACTGGGTGTGGTGGACGCCGCGCATGTCGTAGCGCCCGTCGGCGAGGGCACGCACGAGGATGTCGTTGCTGTTTGTGGCGACAACCAGCCGCTCGATCGGCAGCCCCATGCGCTTGGCGATCCAACCGGCGAGGATGTCGCCGAAGTTGCCGGTCGGCACGGTGAAGGACACGCGGCGGCGCGGCGCCCCGAGCGCCACCGCGGCAGTGAAGTAGTACACGGCCTGCGCCAGCACTCGCGCCCAGTTGATCGAGTTGACGCCGGAGAGGCCGTACTCGTCGCGGAAGGAGGGGTGGTTGAACAATGCCTTCACTGCTGCCTGACAGTCGTCGAAAGTGCCTTCCAGCGCGACGACGTGGATGTTGTCGCCGGCGATGGTCGTCATCTGGCGGCGCTGCACCGGGCTGACGCGCTCGTGAGGGTAGAAGATCACCACGTCGATGTTGCTCAAGCCCCGGAACGCCTCGATCGCCGCGGCGCCGGTGTCGCCCGAGGTGGCGCCGATGATCGTCGCGTGCTGTCCCCGGCGCGTCAGCACGTGCTCCATCATCCGGCCGAGCAGCTGCATCGCCAGGTCCTTGAAGGCAAGCGTCGGCCCGTGAAAGAGCTCCAGCACGAAGAGGTTGTCGTCGAACTGGGCGAGTGGCGCCACGACGGCGTGGCGGAAGCCGGCATAGGCGGCGTCGATCATGCCGCGCAGCGTCGCCTCGTCGAAGGCGTCGGCGACGAAGGGCGCCAGCACCGCCTGCGTCACGTCCCCGTAGGCGCGGCCGGCGAAGCCGGCGATCGTCTCGGCCGATAGCCGGGGGTAGAACTGAGGCAGGTAGAGGCCGCCATCGCGGGCGAGACCGGCGAGCATGGCCTCGCTGAAGCCGAGGACCGGGGCCTCGCCGCGGGTGGAGATGTACTTCAAAGCCTGTGCTCGATGATGGCGGGGCGCGCTCGCGCCGGCTGTTCGCTGCCTTCCATAGCAGATTTCGGCGGCGTGTCGGCATGCGTCACGTGCCGGCGGCGGGTCCTTACAGCCGTCGCTTGGCTCGCTTCGACGTGGGAATATCGGCCGAGAAGCCCGGAGGGCCGATGAGCCACCGAGGGAGGATGCCGGGCCGGCGGGAAGGAGCCCGCGGCCCGACACGTATCAGGCATGCCAGATCGACGTGAACATCCCCATTCCTCCCGGCGACGCACGACCTGCCGAGTTGGCCATTTCATGGGCGATCAAACAACCGGTTCCTGTTGCGGAAATGCTCCGCTGCGGTGATCGCAAGATCGGCCGGAACGTGGGATGACAGAGCGGCCGCTTCCAGTCGCGCGGCGCGGGGCCGACGACGATGATCTCCTGCCTCGGCCGACGCCTTGCCTTCGTCGCGACCATCGCTTGCGCCGGTGCCGTCTCGTTGCGCCCGGCCTCCGCCGATGACAGCGGCGGCGCCGGTGGGGCTGCGCCGCCGCTTCCCTACAGCCTGTTGAACCCGACGCCGGATGCGGCGCTGCGCTCGTTGAACAACGATCGGCCGACCAAGAGCAACGTGCCCGGGACCGTGGACGCCGGTCGGTTCCAGATCGAAACCGACTTCGCCAACTTCACCTACGACGACACGGCGGGCGTCAAGACGCGAAGCTTTCAGGCGCTCGATCCCTTCTTCAAGCTCGGAATCACGAGTTCGGTCGAGTTCGACATCGAGTTCAACGGCCTGCAAAGCCTCAGCGTCGGCGATAACTCGACGCCGACCATGCATTGCTATTTTTTTTGCGACGTCTTTTTCAGCTTCAAGATCTACTTCGTCGGCAACGATGGCGGCGATC
>CALMRL010000171.1 GCA_937873345.1 uncultured Beijerinckiaceae bacterium
GCCTGCCTTCAGCGGCGAGCGCCGCCGCGGCGGCGCTCGCCGCTGAAGGCAGGCTGTGGCTCGTCGCGCCCCTGCCCGTGTTGCTCGCGGCGCTTGCCGCCGCCTTCCTCGCCGGGCCGGGCCGCAGGCTCTGGGCGGCCGCCGGCATTGCCTACGCCGGGGCGATGGTGCTGGCCGTCGTCGGCCTGCGCTTCTCGCCGCAATCGGGGTCGCGCGCCATCTTCTGGCTGTTCGCGACCGTCTGGTCGACCGATGTCTTCGCCTATTTCGGCGGCCGACTGATCGGTGGACCCAAGCTGTGGCCGCGGGTGTCGCCGTCCAAGACCTGGTCGGGCACCCTGACCGGCGTCGCCGCCGCCGGTGTCCTAGGCACGGCGGTCGCCCTGTTCCATCTCGTGCCGCCGACTCTCATCGTGCCGCTGCTCGCCCTGACACTCGCCACCGCGGCCGTGTCGCAGGCCGGCGACGCCTTCGAGTCCGCCGTGAAGCGCCGCTTCGGCGTCAAGGACTCGAGCCGCCTCATCCCCGGCCACGGCGGCGTGCTCGACCGCCTCGACGGCTTCATCGCCGCGGCGGTGTTCGCCTTCGCCGTCGGGGCTCTGCGCGATCACCCCTCGGCGGCCGACGGGCTTTTCTCCTGGGCGTGAACGGCGGTACAGGACGGTCCATGGACCAGATCACCGATCACCGCGTCGTGCCCGGCGTCCGCAAGGGCAGGCCTCGCGTCGTCACCCTGCTCGGGGCGACGGGCTCGATCGGCCGCTCCACCGCCGAACTCTTGGAGGCGTCGCCCGACGCCTTCCGCGTCGCCGCGGTCGCCGGCGACCGTGACCCGCTCGCGCTGGCGAGGATGGCGGTGCGCCTGAAGGCCTCTTTCGCGGCGCTCGCCGACCCCGCCGGTTTCGCTACCTTGAAGGAGGCGCTCGTCGGCACCGGCATCGCCGCCGCCGCAGGCGAGGAGGCTGTGGTCGAGGCGGCGCTGCATGACAGCGATTTGGTGGTCGGCGCGATCGCCGGCACGGCGGGCGTCAGGCCGACCTTTGCCGCCCTCGACGCCGGCCGGCAGATCGCGCTCGCCAACAAGGAGTGCCTGGTCTGCGCCGGGCCGGCCTTCATGCGCCAGGCGGCGCTGCGCGGCATCCGCCTCCTTCCGGTCGACAGCGAGCACAACGCCATCTTCCAGGCTCTCGGCGAGGAGGACCCCGCCACGGTCGACCGGATGATCCTCACCGCCTCGGGCGGCCCGTTCCGCACCTGGGCGGGCGAGCGCATCGCCGCCGCGACCCCGGCCGAGGCCCTGGCCCACCCGAATTGGGCGATGGGGCCGAAGGTGACGGTCGACTCCGCGGGGCTGATGAACAAGGGGCTTGAGCTGATCGAGGCGCACTACCTCTTCGGCGTCGAGGCCGGCCGGCTCGACGTGCTCGTCCATCCCCAATCGATCGTGCACGGGCTGGTCAGCTTCGCCGACGGCTCGGTGACGGCCGGGCTGGCGGCGCCGGACATGAAGGTGCCGATCGGCCACTGCCTGCACTATCCCGACCGGGCGGCGACGGCGGCGCGGCGGCTCGACCTTGCCGCCATCGGCACCCTGACCTTCGAGAAGCCCGACCTCGTGCGCTTTCCCGCCCTGCGCCTCGCCCTCGACGTCCTGGCGGCGGGCCAGGGGCTTCCGACCGTGCTGAACGCCGCCAACGAGATCGCGGTGGAGGCCTTCCTCAAGGGCCGGATCGCCTTCGGCGACATCGCGCCGCTCGTCGCCCGCGCCTGCGAGGCGGCGCTCGCCGACGGCACGGCCCGCGAGCCCGCGAGCGTCGCCGATGCTCTTGCCGTTGACCATGTCGTCAGAGAAAGATGCCGCGCGACGATGGATGATCTCGACGGGGGCGCCCGCTTAACCCCATGCTAACCACGTGGCCGGAGCCTCGGGTGTTCTCCGGTCTCGCCGGGCCTGCCCGATCGGCGGCCCCGTCCCACGGCGATCCGGAGGTCTGAGTTGTCGCTGTACACGATCTTCATCTACACCGTGCCCTTCATCGCGGTGCTCACCGTGATCGTCTTCTTCCACGAGATGGGTCACTTTCTCGTCGGCCGCTTGTGCGGCGTGAAGGTCGATGCCTTCTCGCTCGGCTTCGGCCCGGAGCTGGCGCACTACGTCGACAAGCGCGGCACGCGCTGGCGCCTCGCCCTGTTGCCGCTCGGCGGCTACGTCAAGTTCCACGGCGACGGCGACGGCGCCTCGATGACCCGCGCGCCCGCCGAGGCGATGGACAAGTCCGAGCGCTCGGTCACGCTGTTCGGCCAGAACGTGTGGAAGCGGATGGCGATCGTCGGTGCCGGCCCGGTCGCCAATTTCATCGTCTCCATCGCCATCTTTGCCGGCCTGTTCACGCTGGAGGGGCGGACGCTCACCGTGCCGCGCGTCTCCGTCGTCCAGGCGGACAGCGCCGCCGCCGCCGCCGGCTTCAAGCCGCAGGACCTGATCACCGCCATCGACGGCAGGCCGCTCCAGTCCTTCGAGGAGATGAAGCGGATGGTGCAGGCAAGCGACGGCAGCTCGCTGAGCTTCACCCTCGCCCGCGACGGCCAGACCGTGACCCTGACCGCCCAGCCCCGCCGCAAGGTGCTGTCGACGCCGTTCGGGCCCGCTCCGACCTATCTCCTCGGGCTGGAGGCGAACGGCGGCCCCGGCAACGTGCGAATGGAGCGGGCCGGCCCGCTGCAGGCGCTCGGCATGGCCGTCGACGAGACCTGGTTCGTGGTCGACAGCACCGGCCACTTCGTTCGCGACCTCTTCATCGGCCGCGAATCGACGGAGCAGCTGTCGGGACCCTACCGCATCGCCCAGGTGTCGGGACGCGTCGCCCAGCTCGGCATCGGGCCGCTGTTCAACCTTGCCGCGATCCTCTCGATCTCGATCGGCCTCCTGAACCTGCTGCCGATCCCGGTGCTCGACGGCGGTTTCCTGATGTTCTTCGCCATCGAGGCGATTCGCGGTCGCGCGGTGAGGGAGCGCACGATGGAGGTCGCCTTCCGTGTCGGCCTGAGCTTCGTCGCGGCGCTGAGCAGCTTCGTCTTCATCAACGACGTGACGCATCCCCTGCCGGGCAGGCCCGTGGCCGCCGACGGTGCCCGCAGATAGGAGCTGGCGAGTTCAGCGAACCATTAGGCGGGCGAGTCGGTCTCGCCGGACCGCGAGCCGTCCCGCCGGCCTGATGCGAATGATGGGCAGAGGCGTGCGGGCTGCACGATGGTCCGCGCTCCTTCATGTGACCTAACTCGTTCCGTTAACGATGAAATCACCATGAACCGTGTCTCACCCGCCACGCGGGGGGTGAAAGCGTCGGCGGGGGCGGGATGGTCATATTCAGCACTCACCTGCCGGGGTAGAAACGGCGGGTGAGTGGGAGAGGGTTTTTTGGCTCTCTCGTAGCGGCCGGGCATGGGTTTGCCCGTCCGTCCGGCGGCAAGCCGGTCAGACACAGCGCGGGGCCGGTCAAGTAATGCTCGTTTCAAAGGGTCATCTTCACCGGATCGCCGCCCTCGCGACCGTGCTCCTGTCCCTCGTCCTGTTCGCCGCCGCCGCCTTCGCGGCCGAGGTGTCTGTGCGCGGCAACCGTCGCGTCGACTCCGAGACGATCCGCTCCTACTTCTCCGGGACCAGCCCGGACGACGTGAACAAGGGCGTGAAGAACCTCTACGCCACCGGCCTGTTCTCGGAGGTCGGCGTCAGCCGTTCCGGCAGCGGCGTCACCATCACCGTCGTCGAGAACCGCGCGGTGAACCGCGTCGCCTTCGAGGGCGCGAGCAAGATCAAGCCTGAGCAGCTCTCGGCCGACCTCGCCACCAAGACGCGCGGCTCGTACAGCCCGACGCTGGTCAACGCCGACATCGAGCGCATCAAGGACCTGTACCGCCGCTCGGGCCGCGCCGCCGCCTCCGTCACCGCCCGCACCGTGGATCTGCCCAACGGCACCGTGGACGTTGTCTTCACCGTCCGCGAGGGCGACAAGACCGGCATCAAGGAGATCAACTTCCTCGGCAACCGCGCCTATTCCGGCGGCAAGCTGCGCGGCCTGATGGACTCGACGGAGATGAACTACCTCTCCTTCTTCAAGTCCTCCGACGTGTACGACCCCGAGCGCATCGGCAACGACCTCGAGCTGATCCGCAAGTTCTACCTGAAGAACGGCTATGCCGACTTCCGCGTCGTCGGTTCCGACGCGCAGTTCGTGCTGGGGAAGAACGGCTACGTGGTCACCATCACGGTCGAGGAAGGCCCGCAGTACAAGGTCGGCTCGGTCAACGTCGATTCGCATAACCCCGCCATCCCCAACGCCAGCCTATTGCCCTTCCTGCGCATCCGCGCCGGCGAGATCTACAACGGCGACCTCGTCGAGAAGACGGTCGAGGCGATGACCCGCGAGGTCAACCGCCGCGGCTTCGCCTTCACCCAGATCAAGCCGCGCGGCGACCGAGATCCCACGTCCCGCACGGTGTCGATCGTCTTCGGCGTCGACGAGGGTCCGCGCGTCTACATCGAGCGCATCGTGATCCGCGGCAACACCCGCACCCGCGACTACGTCATCCGCCGCGAGTTCGAGCTCGGCGAGGGCGACGCCTACAACAAGGTGCTGATCGATCGCGCCGAGCGGCGCCTGAACGGCCTCGGCTTCTTCAAGAAGGTGAAGATCACCAACGAGGCCGGCTCCTCGGCGGACCGCGTGATCATCATCGTCAGCGTGGAAGACCAGCCCACCGGCTCGATCTCGGTGTCGGGCGGCTACTCCACCACGGACGGCTTCATCGGCGAGGTCGCGGTCACCGAGACCAACTTCCTCGGCCGCGGCCAGTACGTCCGCGCCGCCGTCACCGAGGGCCAGCGCACCCGCGGCGTCGAGTTCAACTTCACCGAGCCCTACTTCCTCGGGCGGCGGCTGGCGGCCGGCTTCGACCTGTTCGCCAAGCAGAGCGACGTTTCGCAGTTCTCGTTCTACAACAACTTCGTCGCCGGCGGCACGGTGCGCTTCGGCATCCCGATCACCGACGAGCTGACCTTCTCGCCGCGCTACTCGATCTACCGCTCGCAGATCTCGATCCCCGACAGCTCGGAGTTTCCCTACAACGACTGTACGGCGCCGATCGCCGGCTTCACGCCTGGCTTCAACGGCACGGTCCCGAGCGCGACCAACTCCTGCCTGAGCAACGGTGAGGCTTCGCTCGCCCTGAAGCAGGCGCAGGGCGTCACCGTGACCTCGCTGTTCGGCTACACCTTGTCCTACAATAGCCTCGACAACGGCAAGAACCCGACCGGGGGCTTCCTCGCCGAGGCGCGACAGGACATCGCCGGCGCCGGCGGCACCCAGCGCTTCCTGCGCACTACCGGTGACTTCCGCTACTACCACCCGATCTACGACCAGATCGTCGGCCTTTTCCACGCCCAGGCCGGCGACCTGCGCTCGATCGCCGGCGGCCAGCTGCGCATCGTCGACAACTTCAATCTCGGCCCGACGCTGGTGCGCGGCTTCGCTCCGAACGGCATCGGCCCGCGCGACGTCTCGCCCGGCATCGA
>CALMRL010000172.1 GCA_937873345.1 uncultured Beijerinckiaceae bacterium
GCCCCGCCGCGGGCCCCGCCGCCAGCGCGGCGACGATCAGCGATCCGGCGAGGCCGCAACGCGACCGCAATCTCCCCATCGGCACCTCCCTCTCGCCCAGCATAGCAGGCGCAGCGGCCGCCGGCACGCGAGGGCGACGCGCGCTTGAACCCGTCCGCGGCGGGGCCATATCGGTCGGGCGGCGCAAGCCGCGGGGAGCGCCGCAAAGGGCTTCCGCAACGAAGGCCGTCACGGCTTCGAGCGTTCGGCCATGTCCCGCGTGCCCTCACCCCTTCTGCTCGGCTTCGACGAGATCGAGCGCGCCTTCGAGCGCGTCGCCCGTTCGGCGTCCGACGGCTATCCGCCCTACAACGTCGAGCGGATCGCCGGGACCGAAACCGCGCCGGAGACGCTGCGCATCGTCCTCGCCGTCGCGGGCTTCAGCCGCGCCGAACTGGAGATCGCGGTGGAAGAGGGACAGCTGGTGATCCGCGGGCGGCAGGCGGAGGCGCGCGCGCGCGTCTACCTGCATCGAGGCATCGCCACGCGTCAGTTCAGCCGGGTGTTCCGGCTCGCCGACGGCATGCAGGTCGCCGGCGCCGGGCTCAGCCCTGGACTGCTCTCGGTCGACCTCGGCCGCCCCGAGCCGCGGCGGCGCGGACGGCTGATCGAGATCGCCGACGACGCCTGACCCACCAGCGGTGCCGCCACAGGACCGCGAAGGAGAGAAACTTCATGTTGAACGCCGACAAGACCGCAACGCCTGAGATCGCGACGCACGAGCACGAGGAGGCCGCCATGCCGCTCCTCACCAAGGACCAGCTGGCGACGCTGGGCGAGGGCCTGATTGCCTACGTCAAGCCGATCCGCTCGGACGAACTCGGCGCGATGTTCCCCGAAGCGCCCGACGTGCAGCCCGGGCTGCAGCTGTTCGCCCTGCTCGGCGCCAGCGGCAAGCCGCTGATCGTCACCGACTCCCGCGACGCGGCGCTCGCCAACGCCATGCAGCACGAGCTGCACATGGTCAGCCTGCACTAGGGGGCCGCGCCGATGTCCGCCGCCGTCTTCGACGACCTCCAGGCGCGCCTCCGCGACGAGGCGAGCCTGGGGGGAAGGGTCGACCTCCTGCTCGCCGGCCTCGCCGAGCGGATGGCGGCGACCTCCAACGACCAGAACGTGCAGAAGCTCGCCCGCGAGCTGCGTGCCGCCTCGCCGCTGCTCGGGGCGGCGCTGCTCGAGGGCGTGGCCACCGAAGCGGTGGACGCCTGATGTTTGGGCGCCGCCGGCCCGAAGCCAAGCCTGAGCCGGCGGAGCAGCGCTGCCGCTGCGAGGCGACGATCGCGCCGGCCGTGCTCGACGGCTTCGGTTGCGGCCGGCCGGACTGCTGGCGCACCGCGGCGGTGCAGGCGGCGCAGGATCGCTTCGTCGCCGAGCTGGTCCGCCGCAGCGAGGCGGGCGACGGGGCCGAGGCGTAACCGCTGCGATGGAACGGTGGCTTGCTCGCGGAAGCGAACACCGACTCACGTCGGTCGCGCTTGCACCTTGCCGGCTTCGATCATCGAGCGGATGCGGGCCGCCATCGTTTCCATCGCGAAGGGCTTGGTGAGCACCGCCATCCCCGGCGGGAGCTTGCCGTCGTCTAGAAGCGCGTTCTCGGCGTAGCCGGTGATGAACAGCACCTTGAGGTCGGGGCGCGCGGCGCGACCCGCATCGACCATCTGTCGCCCGTTCATCCCGCCGGGAAGCCCGACATCGGTCACCAATAGGTCGATGCGCACGTCGGACTGCAGGACCTTGAGGCCCGCCGCGCTGTCGCCGGCCTCGATCGCGGCATAGCCTAGGTCCTCCAGGATGTCGGTCAGCAGCATCCGCACGGTGGGCTCGTCGTCCACCACCAGAACCGTCTCGCCCTGCTCGGAACGCGGCAGGGCGGCCGCCTTCCCCGCCACCTCGTCGGGATCAGCGGTCCCGTAGTGCCGCGGCAGGTAGATGGAGACGGTGGTGCCCTCGCCGACCTCGGAGGTAATGCGGACCTGCCCGCCCGACTGCTTGGCGAAGCCGTAGATCATCGACAGGCCGAGCCCGGTGCCCTCGCCGACCGGCTTGGTGGTGAAGAACGGCTCGAACACCCGCGCGATCACCTCGGGCGGCATCCCCGTGCCGGTGTCGGTGACGGACAGGCTGAGGTACTGGCCCTCCGGCATGTCGTGCTGGCGGGCGGCGCGTCCGTCCATCCACTTGTTGGCGGTCTCCACCGTGATCCGGCCGCCGTCCGGCATCGCGTCGCGGGCGTTGATGCACAGGTTGAGCAGGGCGTTCTCGAGCTGCGAGGGATCGACCAGCGCGGGCCACGCGGTGGTGGCGCCGACGACGTCGACCGGGATGCCCGGCCCGACGGTGCGCTGGATCATCTCCTGCATGCCCGTCGCCAGCCGCGTCACGTCGGTCGGCTTGGGGTCGAGCGTCTGCCGCCGCGAGAAGGCGAGCAGGCGGTGGGTCAGCGCCGCTGCCCGCTTCGCCGCCCCCTGCGCCGCCGTCACGTAGCGGTCGACATCGGTGAGACGGCCCTGCTGCATGCGGAGCTGCATCAGCTCCAGCGATCCGGAGATGCCGGCGAGCAGGTTGTTGAAGTCGTGCGCCAGCCCGCCGGTGAGCTGGCCGACGGCTTCCATCTTCTGGGATTGCTGAAGCAACCCTTCCGTCCTCTGCCGTTCCGCCATCTCGGCTTCGAGCTGCCGGGTGCGTTCGCCGACGCGCTCCTCGAGCGTGGCGTTCAGCTCGTTCAGCGCACCGTTCAGGCGATCCGAGTCCGCGAGGGCCTGCGCCAGCTTGGTCCGCGCGGTGTCGAGCGACGCGGTCAGGCTCTCGGCCTGATCGAGCGCCTTCGCCGCCGTTTCCGCGACGCCGCTCGCGACGACCACATCGTCTTCCGCCCGCAGCATCCGGGCGAGGAGGGAGAAGCCGAGCGTCGCCAGATCGAGATCGACCTGCTCCGCAGCGCCGCCCAGGACCAGCAGGACGGCATGCTGCCTGTCACCGAAGGCGGCGAACGGCACCATCCGCTCCCTGACCGGGAAGGCGACGGTGCCCGTCCAACGTTCATCGTCGGCGACATCTCGCTTGAGCAAGGCGCGCCACGTCGGCCCGCCCGGCAGCGTCTGGGGAAATCCGGGCGCGGGACGCAGGCGGCCGAGATCGCGGTCGCGGATCAGAAGCATGACCGCCTCGACACCCCAGTCCGCCGCGCGCCGCGCCGCCGCCGCGGCGCGCTCGGCCGGATCGGCGAAGTCGTTGAACGGATCGAACCGAAGCGCCCCCGCGAGCATCGGAAAGCCTCAGGTCGCGCTCAGGCCGGAAGGACGCAGACGACGGCCGTGCAGTTGTGGAAGCCATCGTACTGGCCCTCGGCACGCCCGAACTGACCCTGCGTGATGCATCCCACCATCGGCAGGTCATGAAGCTGCGACCGCACGGCTTCGAGCTCCATCGTGTACTGGTCACCGATGCGGATCTTCGTGGCGGCGCAATCGAAGAACAGGGCCACCCCCGGCTTCTGGCCGTTCAGCTTCGACAAGGCCGCCGCGGTGGCTTGCGCGGTGGCGTCCAGGCTCGCGTTCAGCGTGGTGCGCATGATGCGGACCCGGCTGCCGGTCGGCACTTCGCCCGCGAGGTGCAGGGCGCCATCCTTGTCGACGGAGAGCGGCATGCGGAGCTGGTAGCCGGAGGATGTCTCGATGCCGAGGATGTTGTGCAGGAAGTAGGGAAGCGGCGCATCGCGATCGAACGACTGGCCCTGTTCCTCCGCGTGCGCCTCGAAGGCTTCGACGGCGGGCATCCCGTCCAGGCCGATCAGCCGCAGGCCATCCACCTCGGTGACGCGCATCGCGTCGGCGGCCGGCTCCCAGCCGTGGCCAACCCCCACGCCGATCGGATGCGTCGAGATTATCTCAAGTGCGACGGCCGCGTCCACGAGCACCTCCGTGCCGTTGAAGACGACGGTGCGCGAGAAGGCGGCGTTGTCCCCGGCGCCACCCCCGAAAAGCTGGTACTGCGTCTTCGTCGCGAGCATCAGCTCGTGGATCAGGTCCGGCGCGTGGCCGCTCAGCGCGTCCGTCATCACGAGGGCCGCGCGATGCAGCGTCGGCTCGTTCACGCCCCCGAAGGTCGAGGCGATCTGATTGGCCGCCTCCTTCGCCGAGCGGTGCAGGTCACGTCCGACGCCGACGGCGAAGCGCACCTCCTCGCTTTTCAAGGCGAGGGCGCAGGCCGACCCTTCACCGTGCACCGCATGGGTGAACTCGCCTGCCGAGGACGAGCCGACGATCAGGGCGCCAGCGCACTCCGCGGACAACGCTTCGAGCAGGGCCGCGTGATCGTAGGACGGCGCCGCGAAGACGATGATCGCATCAGGCGAACCGGACAGCTCCCGCATCAGCTGCTGCCCGAGCGCCGCACCGGCTGCGGACGAGTCGGAAAGATCGCTGTAGGCCGTCGCCTTTTCCATGCGTGTGCCCCGGTGTTCTCAAGCGCTGCGACGAAAGCGCTTAGATCATTCCGAGGGTGATGCACAGCATGTCATCCGAGAGGATTCGAGGCCGGCGCCGGCGAGACATTTTTAGAACGACGTCCGGCAGTCGGGAGC
>CALMRL010000173.1 GCA_937873345.1 uncultured Beijerinckiaceae bacterium
GGGGATGGCGTGGGCCTGCCGGTCGCGCTTGACGCGCAGGTCCCATAGCCGCTCGTCGTGGAACTTCACGTGCTCGGGCGCGGCGAGGAAGCGCTCGGCCGCCTCGACGTGGTCGACCCGGCCGCGCCGCACCCTGGCGCCGCGCGGCTGCGGCTCACGCGTTCCCTTGTCCGCGGCATTGGGCTTCAGCGGCCGGCTCTGCGCCTCGGCGTGGCTCAGACGCTCGCCGTTGGTGCCCCGCGCCGATTCGTCGTCGCGGGCCCTCAGCTCGTCATGCAGAAGCTCGCTCATTGCGTCGCTCCGTTGAGGATTTCGGCGATGTGGATGAACTTCATGCGCGCTCCCGTCCGCTCGGCGCAGCCCTTCTGGTGCATCAGGCAGGAGGTGTCGGCGGAGACGATGTAGGCGGCCCCGGCGCGAGCGTGGTCGGCAACCTTGTCGCAGCCGGCCTTGACCGACACCGCCTCCTCGAAGACCGAGAAGGTGCCGCCGAAGCCGCAGCACTCGTCGGGCCGCGCGGGCTCGACGAGTTCGATGCCCTCGACCTTGTTGAGCAGGTCGAGAGGCTTGGAGAAGAACGGGGCGTTGATCTCGCTTGGCCGGGCGTGGCCGAGGCCGCGCAGCGAGCCGCAGCCGTTGTGCCACCCGACGCGGTGCGGGAAGCGCGCCCACGGGAAGCTCTCGACCTGCAGGACGTCGTGCAGGAATTCGACCAATTCCACCGTGCGCTCGCGAACTGCCTTGACCTCGGCCGTCTGCTCCACCGCGGTGAACTTCGAGCGGACGTGATTGACGCAGGAGCCTGACGGGCCGACCACGTAGTCGAAGCCCGAGAAGGCGCGCACGAAGTTGCGCTCGGTCGCCGCCGCCTCGGCCTGGCATCCGCTGTTCGCCATCGGCTGGCCGCAGCAGGTCTGGTCGAAGGGGTAATCGATGTCGCAGCCGAGCCGTTCCAGGAGCTCCAGCGTGGCGATCCCGACCTCGGGAAAGAAGGCGTCGATGTAGCAGGGGATGAACAGGCCGACCCGCATGATGCTCCCGGTGGCGATTGCGCGCGAGGCGTGATGGCACCTTGCCCTTGCCAATCTAGGACGGCATGACCAGCGGCGCCATGCGCCACGCTCTCGCCGTCCTCGCTCCGCTGCTCATCGGCACCCCTGCGCAATCCGCGGAGGTCGCGGACGACGTCGCGCTGCCCGATACCTTCGCCGCCCGCGTCGAAGCCCTGGCCTCGATGGCGAGCCTCGACGCGGCGATCCTCGGCAGCCGCAGCGCTACCGCCACGCTGG
>CALMRL010000174.1 GCA_937873345.1 uncultured Beijerinckiaceae bacterium
GACCTCGATCCCGTGCAGCTCGCCAGCGCCTACGGCCTGCGCACCGCGGCGCTCGTCCACGACTTGATCCCGATGAAGCTCGCCGCCGACTACACGCCCGACACCGTCGCGATGTACCGCCGCTACTACCGGCAGTTCGCCTCCGCGGACGTCGCGCTCGCCACCTCGCATTACGTCGCCGGCGACCTGCAAAACCACCTCGCGGGCGACGGCACGCCCGCCCCCCCGGGCGCGGCGCCGCCCCCCCCGCCCGCGCCCCCCGGCCGGCCGCGCCGTCGCCCGACGGCGCCGCCCCTCGGCCCGGGTGAGGCCCTGCGGCTCGTCACGGTGACGAGCTGGGAGCCGCGCAAGAACCTGATGCGGCTCCTGGAGGCCGTTCACGACCTGAGCGAGCGCGGCGTCGCGCTCTCGCTCGACCTCGTCGGCCGGCAGGGCAGCTTCCCCGCCTACGACCGCGAGGTGCTGGCGCTGGCCGAAGCCATGCCCAACGTCGCGGTGCGCGGCACGCTGTCGGATGCCCAACTGGCGGCACTCTACGCCGGCTGCCACGCCAGCGTGTACCCGTCGCTGGAGGAAGGCTTCGGCCTGCCGATCGGCGAGAGCCTGTGGTTCGGCCGGCCCTGCCTCTGCCACCTGGGCTCGGCGATGGCCGAGGTGGCGCCCGGCGGCGGCACGATGCTCGTTGACATGGCGGATGCAGCGGCGATCGCCGCGGCACTGCGGCGGCTGGCTCGCGAGGACGGCCTGTTGGTCACGCTGGCGCAGCAGGCGGTCGCCCGAGACCTGCGGACGTGGGACGACTATGCCGGCGAGGTGCTTGCCCTGCTGGACATGAGCCGATGAGCCGCGATCCGAGCATCTGGCCTTCGGCGTTGCAGATCGGAGCGAGGTCGGCAGCCGGGTCGACGCCGCCGGGCGTCAGCAGCGGGTCTGGACCATAAGGCGGTGGGGCCTGGCGGGCGCTGCGGGTCCCCGATCCCCGCTGCCGGCAGCGTCTCAGGCGTCGACCACGCCCGTCATCTCCGGATCGAGCGGCCCGGCTTTCGGCGAGGTGCCGATCACGTCGATGAGGCGCTCGCCCTTCGCCTTGATGTGGGCGTCGAGCCGGACCATCAGGTTGTGCAGCACGGTCTGGCCGGGCGGCAGCGCCTTCGTGAGGTGCTCTTCCGCCCACGCCCAGCCGGCCTCCTCCAGCCTGAGCCACAGCGCATTCTGCTCGCGCTTCAGCGTCGAAACGAACTCGCGTCTCTCCAAGTCGGCGCGGTCGCTGGCATCGACGGTGATGCCGAGGTCGTTCTGCGCGGCGAAGCCCTGCTTCGCGAGCAGCGCCCAGATCACCAGCGTTTGCGACGGCGAGAGGACGTCGGCAGGATCATGGGCCATCGATCAAGGTCTCCGAAAAGCGCGATACCGTCGGTGTCTTGGGCAGATCGTCAAGACGCTGCGGTTCCAGGCGACCAGCAGCCAAACCGGCTTCATATCGACAGAGGAACGTCGCGCGCGATCATCGGCCTGCACGCCGGCGCCCTGCGGCATCCGGCACTCTCGCAGCTAAGGACGATATGGCCCGAAAGTCACGAAGATCAAACGCGGCTTCTATCGCGGCAGGGATCTCCGGTGCGCTGGCCGTGGCGTCGCCTGTTCCGCCCTGGCCGTCGATCATCGCCGCCGTCCGCCCCCACTCCTCGGCCGCCAGCATTGCAGTTGCGCTTTGACGCGTGAAGGTTGACGGCAGGCTGCTTTTTGGCTCCGACCTATCCTCCCTGGTGCCGGTTCCCTCTTCCGATGCCATCGCTCTTTGCTGTCCAGCAGGGAGAATGCGGGAGATCGAAGCGATATCCCGCATCGCGAAGGCTTCGCCGGCGTGGCTGGCGAGGATCGGCCCGATTGCCGCCCTCTCCGCCGCCGGAAGGCCGGCATCGCGGGCGCCGCCCGTGCATCTCCGCGATGGCGCGTCGGGACGCCGGCGGCCGTCTCGCCGTGCTTCGCGCCGGACGGGCCTCAGCGGTCGCAGGAT
>CALMRL010000175.1 GCA_937873345.1 uncultured Beijerinckiaceae bacterium
CCCTCCTCCCGCGGGCGGGAGGAGGGAGGAGGCTAGAAGGTCTGGCCGGCGATCATCGCGAGCTGCTCCACCACGGGCCCGAGCGCCAGCGCCGGGAAGAAGGTGAGGCCGCCGACGATCAAGATCACGCCGACGAGCAGGCCGACGAACAGCGGCCCGGTGGTCGGGAAGGTGCCGACCGATGCCGGCAGCGTCTTCTTGGCGGCGAGCGATCCCGCGATGGCGAGCGCCGGCACGATCACGAACAGCCGCCCGATCAGCATGCCGAAGCCCAGCGCCGTATTGTAGAAGGGCGTGTTCGCCGACAGTCCCGCGAAGGCCGAGCCGTTGTTCGCCGCCACCGAAGAGAAGGCGTAGAGCACCTCGGAGAAGCCGTGCGGCCCGGCGTTGTTCATCGCCGCGACGGCGGAGGGCACGCCCATCGCCACCGCCGTGCCGCCGAGCATGACGAGCGGCAGGCAGAGGATGGCGAGCATCGCCATCTTGACCTCCTTGGCCTCGATCTTCTTGCCGAGGTACTCCGGCGTGCGCCCGACCATCAGCCCGGCGACGAAGACAGCGATGATCGCGAACACCACCATGCCGTAGAGGCCCGAGCCGACGCCGCCGAAGATGATCTCGCCGAGCTGCATGTTGATCATCGGGATCAGGCCGCCGATCGCGGTGAGGCTGTCGTGCATCGCGTTGACCGCGCCGCAGGAGGCGTCGGTGGTGACGGTGGCGAAGAGCGCCGAGGCCGCCATGCCGAAGCGCACCTCCTTGCCCTCGAAGTTGCCGCCGGCGATCCCCAGCCCGTGGACCAGCGGGTTGCCGAGCGACTCCGCGGGGTAGAGCACGCAGACGCCGGCGAGGAACAGCACGCCCATCGCGGCGAAGATCGCCCAGCCCTGGCGCTCGTTGCCGACCATGCGGCCGAACACGTTGGTCAGGGCCGCGCCGATCGCGAAGATCGACACCATCTGCACGAAGTTCGACAGCGCCGTGGGATTCTCGAAGGGATGGGCGGCGTTGGCGTTGAAGAAGCCGCCGCCGTTGGTGCCGAACATCTTGATCGCGACCTGGCTCGCCACCGGGCCGACGGCGATCGTCTGCTTGGCGCCTTCCAGCGTCGTCGTGTCGATGTAGGGACCGAGCGTCTGCGGGATGCCCTGCCACACCAGGAACAGGGCGTAGGGGATGCACACCGGCAAGAGCACGTAGAGGGTGCAGCGGGTGACGTCGACCCAGAACGAGCCGACCGTGCGGGCGGAGGCCCGCGAGAAGCCGCGGATCACCGCCACGGCGACCGCGATGCCGGTCGCGGCGGACAGGAAGTTCTGGTGCGTCAGCCCGAGCATCTGGGACAGGTACGAGAGCGTCGACTCGCCGCCGTAGTTCTGCCAGTTGGTGTTGGTGATGAAGCTCGCCGCCGTGTTGAAGGCGAGCGCGGGATCCACCGCCGACTGCCCCGCCGGGTTCAGCGGCAGCACGGCCTGCAGACGCAGGATGGCGTAGAGGATCACGAAGCCGAGGATGTGCAGCAGCACCAGCGCGCCGAGATAGCCGAGCCAGCTCTGCTCCTGCGCGGCGTCGATGCCGGCGACGCGGTACAGGCCGCGCTCCGCCGGGGCCAGCAGCGGCGACAACACCGTCCGCTCGCCGGAGAACACTTTCGTCATGTACCCGCCCAGCGGTCGGGTCAGGGCCGCCACCGCCAGGCAGAAGACGGCGATCTGCGCCCAGCCGTTGAATGTCATGGTTCAGAAGCTTTCGGCGCGAAGCAGCGCGTAGGTGAGGTAAAGGAGCAGGGCGAGCGTCACGATCGCGCCCAGCAGCTGGTCGAGGGTCATGGATTTCGCGTCCTTACAGCCGACGGCAGCCTTCGCCGTAGGCGGCGGTCAGCAGCAGGAAGACGATGCCGCAGAGAAGGAAGACGACGTCGAGCATCGCAATTGGCTCCGCACCCCGGAACAGAGGTGCCACGCCGACGCAGTAGAACGGCAAAGGCATAGGGGATCGAGGCGCCCGTGGCGGCGGCGGCATAGGAAACGCATAGACAAGCGGGTGCTGCCTCGAAGCGCCGGGCAGGCCGGTTCGGTCGGCCCCGACGCATCGTCGCGCCCGCGCGATCACTCCGCCGCTCGGCGCTGGCTCAGCTCCTCGATCAGCGCGCGGGTGAGCGTGCCGCGGTGGCCGCCGCTCCAGTAGTCGTCCCTGTCGCTGTGCGGCAGGAAGCCCGGCAGCGGCACCAGGAGGAACGACGCCAAGCCCGCCAGCAGCGGCTCGTAGGTGGCGCGCAGCGCCGCCAGCGTGTCGCGTGTCCTCGCGCCCTCCTGCCAGGAGACGCCGGCGGCGACGAAGGCCTGTTCCAACGCGGCGTAGCCTGCGGCATCGAGCCGGTCACCGCCGCCGAAGGGCTCGGGCTCCATCGCGAAGGAGTCCGCCATCTGCACAATGACCTGCCGCGCCATGGTGAAGGTCATGCGCGCCTGCAGCGGCGGCATCTCCTCGATGCCAACGAGCACGAGCGCGCAGGCGTCCATGATGCAGGCCAGCGCCGCGACCCAGGACTGGTTGTCGTGCTGCGAGCGGTAGAAGGCGAGCATGGGATAGGACAACTGGCTTTCCAGGAGCTCCGCTCCCCAGGTTTCCCATTCGCGCAGCACGGCGTCGAGCTGCCCGAGGTCGCCGCCGCGGGCGTGGCGCAGGATCATGCCGCCGGCGGTCGGCGGCGAGCCGGCCCGGCCATCGAGCAGGATGACGTGCGCCTCGCGCCGGGCGAACAGCTGGTAGAGCACCGGCAGGTAGGAGATCACCACCGCGATGAAGCCGAGCCCCATGCCGCCCTCGGCGACCGCCAGGATGCGGGCGATGGTCGTATGCGGGGCGACGTCACCGTAGCCGATGGTGAAGAAGGTGACGCCCGACAGGTAGAGCGCGTCGGGCAGGGTCAGCGCGTGATTGGCCGACCCGACGTGCAACGACCACTCGATCAGGCCGCCGGCGACGATCAACCCGACCGCCCAGATCGCGAACAACAGCACCATCGAGAGGGGGCCGTAGATGCTGAGCAGGCGCTCGCGCCGGGCGCCGGGCGGCACGCGCCCGACCAGCGAGGCGGTGAACTGCCAGCTCTGCCGGAAGTAGAAGCGCACGAAGCGCAGGCGGCGCTGCACGCGGCGGGGCAGCAGCATCACCTCGAAGGCGTCCTGCAGCACCAGGAGGAGCAGAGTGATGCCGATCGTCAGGGCGAGGGCGGACATGAGCCCCTTCTACAGCATTCCGCCCAATGTCGGACGCGATGCTGTAACCCATTGTGCCAAATTGGATAACCCGAGATACGCTACTGCACTTCTGGGTTCGATGCGCTGGAAGCCGATGCCGCCGGCCACACCTCCCGTTCCGGCCGGAACGCCGCTAGCGGAAGCAGCGGATCTCCGCCTCCGCCTGCGCCCGGCGCAGGTCGGCGACGATGTCGTTCAGCCCCTTCACGGCGGTGAACTCGCGGGACTGCGCCCCCAACCCCTGCCGCATCGACAGGATGGTCTCCGCTTCCTCGTACTTGTCGTAGGGTAGGATGGTGGCGATCACGTCGATCGAGCAGGAGCAGTGGTCGAGCGCCGAGCGGGTCTGGCTGTTCGCCGCCATGCAGCCGAGCACGTAGTCGGCCCTGGCGGTGGTAGGATAGTCGTTGTCGGCGGCGGCCGAGGCCGGTGCGCCGGCCAGGGTCGCCAGCGCGCCGGCGATCAGGAAGGGGAGGATGAGGCGCTTCACGGCTGCTTGGTTCCCTGGTAGCGGAGCTGCTCGCTGAACTTGGCCGACCCTTGCGCCGGCGCATGGATGTCCATCGCCGCGACGTATCCCGGCACGGCGTCGGAGACGTCAACGGTGTAGGTGATCGTCTCCAGCCCCTTCATCCGGTCGGCCTCGCTGTCGCCCTTGAACGGCTCCACCGTGATCCGCGTGCCGGCGACGCTCTTGCCGTCGACGTCGAGCTGCATCGACGTGATCGTCGCGCTCTCGCGCCACGCTTTGCGGATGGCGTTCTTGAGGTAGCGGGGGTTGGCGTGGAAGTTCCGCGACAGCTCCTGCACGTTCTCCTCCAGCACCAGCAGCAGCACGGGGTTCTGCTCGTCGGAGTCGAAGGGGCCGGCCGGCTTGGCATTGCCGCCAGAGAACATCCGCGCCTCGACGGTGCGATTGCCGGCGGCGTCGCCTTTGTCGAGCGTCAGCACGACGTGGTCGTCGAACGACGGCCCGAAGGAGGCGTCCTCGACCTTCTTGGCGTAGTCGTAGGTGAGGACGGAGCCGACGGGTGCCTGCTTCCACTGCGAGCCGGAGAACAGCAGGGTGGCGACGTCCGGCTGCCCCGCGGGCGGCTGCCCCGCCGGGGAGGACTGCGACG
>CALMRL010000176.1 GCA_937873345.1 uncultured Beijerinckiaceae bacterium
GACGAGGCCCCCCGACGACGCCAGCGCCGCCGCCATTGCCCGGGCCCTGATCCGCTGTCCCTCCGTCACCCCCGCCGATGCCGGCGCGCTCGACGTGCTGCAGGCGCTCCTCGCCGACGCCGGCTTCCGCTGCCACCGCGTGCCGCTCGGCGGCGCGGGCCGGCCGATGGTCGACAACCTCTACGCCCGGCTGGGCACCGGGGCGCCGCACCTCCTCTTCGCCGGCCACACCGACGTGGTGCCGCCGGGCGACGAGGCGGCGTGGCGCCATCCGCCCTTCGCCGGCGAGGTGAGCGACGGCGTGCTCTTCGGCCGCGGCGCCCAGGACATGAAGGGCGGCATCGCCGCCTTCGCCTCGGCCGCTCTGGCGCATCTCGCCGAGTATGGCCCGCCGCGCGGCTCGATCGGATTTTTCATCACCGGCGACGAGGAGGGGCCGGCGGTCGACGGCACGGTGCGGCTGCTCGAATGGGCGCACGAGCGAGGCGAGCGCTTCGACGGCTGCATCGTCGGCGAGCCGACCAGCGCGGCGGTGCTCGGCGACCAGATCAAGGTCGGCCGGCGCGGCTCACTCAACGGCCGGCTGACCGCCCTCGGACGCCAGGGCCACGTCGCCTATCCCGCCAGAGCCGCCAACCCGATCCCCGCGCTGATGCGGGCGCTCGACGCGCTCTCACGCCCGCTCGATGCCGGCACCGCGCACTTCGAGGCCAGCAACCTGGAGGTCACTTCGGTCGACACCGGCAACGGCGCGACCAACGTCATCCCGGCGCAGGCGACCGCCGCCTTCAACGTCCGCTTCAACGAGCTGTGGGACGCCGATAGCCTGGAAGTCGAACTGCGCCGCCGCGTGCAGGAGACGGATGGCGGCGGCGTAGCGCTGCATCTCGACTTCGCTCCCTGCAACGCCCCCTCGTTCCGCACCCCGCCCTCGCCCTTCATCGACATCGTCGCGGCCGCGGTCGCCGACGTCACCGGGCGGCGGCCGGCGCTGTCGACCGGCGGCGGCACCTCGGATGCCCGCTTCATCCAGCGCTACGGCCCCGTGGTGGAGTTGGGGCTCGTCGGCGACACCATGCACATGGTCGACGAGCGCGTGCCGGTCGCCGAGCTGGAGGCGCTGGCGGCGATCTACCGCCGCCTCATCGAGCGCATCTTCGCCGACGGGTGAGGCGCCGGCTTCAGCATGCCACCCCCGCGCGGCGATAGGGAGCGGGCGATCGCGGTGAACGGATGACGTCCTTGCCGCCTTGCCGTGCGGGAAGGGCACGAGGCCGTCGCCGCAGCGTCGCATCGCCGGGGTAGCACGCCCGCGGGCCTCGGCCCGAGCCTTGCCTTTCCTCCCACAGCCAAACGGGACCGATCTCTTGAAGCGCATCACGCCGGGCGTCGGCCCGAAACATCCGCAGGTCGTGGTGCTCGTCGGCGCCACCGGCGACCTCGCGCAGCGCAAGCTGCTGCCGGGCCTGTACCATCTCGCGAGCGCCGGCTTCATCCCCGGCTGCCGGATCATCGGCGTGTCGCTCGACATGCTCGACCGCGACGGCTTCCGCGCGGCCGCCCGTCAGGCGCTCGGGAGCTTCGGCCACCGCACTCTCGCCGAGGACAGCTGGAGCGCCTTCGCCGCCTCGCTCGACTACGTGCCGCTGTCGGCCGGTGCCGGCGCGCTCAAGGAGGCGGTGGAGCGCGCGCAAGCCGAGCTCGGCGGCGCGGCGGAGCTGGTGCACTACCTCTCCGTGCCGCCCAAGGCCGCGCTCTCGGTGGTGCACCTCCTGCGCGACGCGGGGCTCGTCGAAGGCTCGCGCATCATCATGGAGAAGCCGTTCGGCGTCGACCTGCCAAGCGCGGTCGACCTCAACGCCCGCCTCCACGAGGTCTTCGCCGAAGCTCAGATCTTCCGCATCGACCATTTCCTCGGCAAGGAGCCGGCGCAGAACATCCTGGCCTTCCGCTTCGCCAACGGCCTGTTCGAGCCGATCTGGAACCGCAACTTCATCGACCACGTGCAGATCGACGTGCCGGAAACGCTGGGCCTGGGCAAGCGCGCCGGCTTCTACGAGGCGACCGGCGCCTACCGCGACATGGTGGTGACGCACCTCTTCCAGATTCTCGCCTTCATGGCGATGGAGGCGCCGACCGCCTTGGAGCCCGCGTCGATTTCGGAGGAGAAGAACAAGGTGTTCCGCTCCATGCTGCCGCTAAATCCGCAAGGGGTGGTGCGCGGCCAGTATATCGGCTACCGCGAGGAGGAGGGCGTCGACCCGGAGTCCGACACCGAGACCTTCATCGCCCTCAAGGTGGCGATCGACAACTGGCGCTGGGCCGGCGTGCCGTTCTTCCTGCGCACGGGCAAGCGGCTGGCGCAGGGGCAGCGCATCATCTCGATCGCCTTCCGCGAGCCGCCGAAGTCGATGTTCCCCGTCGGCTCCGGCGTCGGCGGCCAGGGGCCGGACCACCTGACCTTCGACCTCGCCGACGCCTCCAAGGTGTCGCTGTCCTTCTACGGCAAGCGTCCCGGCCCGGGCATGCGGCTCGACAAGCAGTCGATGCAGTTCGCGATGGACGACACCGGGCTCATCTCCGACGTGCTGGAGGCCTACGAGCGGCTGATCCTCGACGCGATGCGCGGCGACCGCACGCTGTTCACCATGGCGCAGGGCATCGAGCGGCTGTGGGAGGTGTCGACGCCGCTGCTCGAAGCGCCGCCGCCGGTGCGCCTCTACGAGCAGGGCTCGTGGGGGCCGAAGTCGGTGCACCAGCTCGTGGCGCCGCACGCCTGGCGGCTGCCCTTCGAGCGGCAGTGGCGCGGCGCCGCTCCGGTGGCGGAGTAGCGCGGCCTCAGGGCGGCGACCTCCGCCGCCACCGCGTTCACCGTCTCCGTGCCGCCGAGCAGGAACAGCCGCAGGCCCGGTTGAGGAAGGCCGGCACGAAGTCGGTGCCGTTCATGTTGGCGGGGAAGGGCTCGCCGTGGAAGAGGTGGCTGGCGAGGTCGACGCCGATCCCGTCGTTGAGCACGAGGAAGCCGCCCATCTGTCGCGCAGCGCCGGCGAGGCGGCGGCGCTGCGCGACAGATGGGCGTGAGGAAGGCCACGGCCAAGGTGCGGCGCTCGTCGCGCGCCCGCTCCAGCATCGCCACCGCCGAGGGTGGTGACGGCGACGCCGCCGATCCGCCGCACCGCCACGCTCTCGTTCGGGTCGGCCGCGATGGCGGCCGTCATGCCGGCGTCGCGGTCGCTCGCCCTGTCATTTGCAGATCAGCACGGTCATGCTCGCCGCCACGGCGGCGGAGAGCGCCTTGAGATCGGCCGTGGCGTCTGGATCGGAGACGATGGCGGACGCCTCGTCCTTCAGCCGCTCGTTGCAGGTGCAGGACGGCAGCTTGCCGGTCCTGGTGCAGCTGTCATGGCGCTCGCAGGCGGCGTCGAGCGCGTCGAGCGGGGCGAGGCCGGGGCGGCCGCCGATGCCGCAGAAGTTGCCGTGGATCAGCAACGGCCCGCGGCGCAGCGCCTTGATGTTGCCGTGGGCGAGGTCCTGGACCACCGCGCCGACTTTCGCCGCGGTCTGCGCCGGCGTGTCGATGCTGTCGGCATCCTTCGTCGGCGGCAGCGGTGCGGCCTGCGCCCAGACCTGCCCGGCGGGCATCGCCGCCGCCAGCAGCACCGCCGTCAACCATCGCCACCGCAATCCCGGAACCTGTCGCCGCATCGTTCTCACCTCGCGGGCCTCAACCATCGCAAGGGCGGCATCCGGTCAAGGCCGGCGCGGGCGCAGGGACTGCGGCGGGCTTGCGCGGGGCTGGGGATGCGGCGGCCCGGACGGCTGCGATCGCCGCCGCCGCCTGCTATGCTTCCCTCATGGACTCCCGCTTCCCCCGCCGCCGTGGCGAGCCGGCCGCCCCCGCCGGCGCCGGCTTCGTCCACCTCCACGTGCATTCGGCCTTCTCGCTGCGCGAAGGGGCGATCCCGGTAGCCAAGCTGATCGCCGCCGCGGTCACCGACGCGCAGCCGGCGCTCGCCGTCACCGACACCAACAACTTGTTCGGCGCCCTGGAGTTTTCGGAGAAGGCGGCCAAGGCTGGGCTGCAGCCGATCATCGGCATCCAGCTCGACGTGCAGTTCGGCGACGGCGCGCTGCTCGCCTCGCGCGGGGCTGAGGAGGCGGCGGGCCGTGCCTCCCTCGTGCTGATCGCCAAGGACGAGCGCGGCTACGGCAACCTGATGCACCTCGCCTCGCGCGCCTTCCTCGATCCAGAGCCGGGCGACCCGGCGCAGGTGACGGTGAGCCGCCTCGCCGGCCGCACGACCGGGCTGATCGCGCTGACCGGCGGCCGCTGGGCCGCTCGACCGCTGCTTGGCGCTCGGGCGACCGGAGCTGGCGCAGGCGCGGCTTGGCGCGCTCGCCCGGATGTTCGACGGCAACCTCTACGTCGAGCTGCAGCGCCACCTCCTCGATCCCGAGCGCGCAGTGGAGCCGGCGCTGATCGACCTCGCCTACGCCACCGGCCTGCCTTTGCTGGCCAGCAACGAGCCCTACTTCGCCGGCCCCGCCGACCACGAGGCGCACGACGCGCTGATCTGCATCGCCGAGGGGGCCGTGATCGGCCAGACCGAGCGCCGGCAGATCTCGCCCGAGCACCGCTTCAAGACGCGCGGCGAGATGCTCGCCTTGTTCGCCGACCTGCCCGAGGCGACGGCGATGACGCTGGAGGTGGCGCGGCGCTGCGCCTACCGCCCGCGCACCCGCAAGCCGATCCTGCCGGCCTTCACGACCGGCGCCGCGGAGGACGAGGCGGCCGAGCTGGTGCGCCAAGCCGAAGAGGGGCTCGACGCCCGCATCGCCGCCCGCGGCCTGGCGCCGGGCATGGAGGAGGCGGTCTACCGCGACCGGCTCGCCTTCGAGCTGTCCGTCATCACCAACATGAAGTTCCCCGGCTACTTCCTGATCGTCTCCGATTTCATCAAATGGGCCAAGGATCAGGGCATCCCCGTCGGGCCCGGCCGCGGATCGGGCGCGGGGTCGCTCGTCGCCTACGCGCTCACCATCACCGACCTCGACCCCCTTCGCTTCGGCCTGCTGTTCGAGCGCTTCCTCAACCCGGAGCGCGTGTCGATGCCGGACTTCGACGTCGACTTCTGCCAGGACCGGCGCGACGAGGTGATCCGTTACGTGCGCGACCGCTACGGCGCGGACAAGGTGGCGCAGATCATCACCTTCGGCTCGTTCCTGGCGCGCGGCGTCGTCCGCAACGTCGGCCGCGTGCTGGAGATGCCGCTTGGCCAGGTCGACAAGCTCGCCAAGCTGGTGCCGCAGAACCCCGCCCACCCCGTGACGCTCGCCCAGGCGATCGAGGGCGAGGTCCGGTTGCGCGAGGCGGCAGACGCCGAGCCGAAGGTCAAGCGCCTCCTCGACGTCGCCCTGAAGCTCGAAGGGCTCTATTCCAACGCCTCGACGCACGCCGCAGGCATCGTCATCGGTGACCGTCCGCTCGACGAGCTGGTGCCGCTCTACCGCGATCCGAAGTCGGAGATGCCGGCGACGCAGTTCAACATGAAGTGGGTCGAGCCGGCGGGGCTGGTGAAGTTCGACTTCCTCGGCCTGAAGACGCTGACCACGCTCGCCAATGCCGTGAAGCTGCTGGCGCGGCGCGGCATCGCGATCGACCTGGAGGCGATCCCGCTCGACGACGAGGCCACCTACAAGATGCTCGGCCGGGGCGAGACGGTCGGCGTGTTCCAGCTGGAATCGGCGGGCATGCGCAAGGCGCTGGTCGAGATGCGCGCCGACCGCTTCGAGGACATCATCGCGTTGGTCGCGCTGTACCGGCCCGGCCCGATGGCCAACATCCCCGTGTACTGCGCGGTGAAGCTCGGCGAGATGGAGGCCGATTACCTCCACCCCAAGATCGAGACGGTGCTGAAGGAGACCTTCGGCGTCATCATCTACCAGGAACAGGTGATGCAGATCGCGCAGATCCTGTCGGGCTACTCGCTTGGCGAGGCCGACATGCTGCGCCGCGCGATGGGCAAGAAGATCAAGGCGGAGATGGATGCGCAGCGCGACCGCTTCGTCACCGGCGCGGTCGCGGGGGGGCTCACCGAGAAGCGGGCGACCGAGATCTTCGACCTGCTCGCCCGCTTCGCCGACTACGGCTTCAACAAGAGCCACGCGGCGGCCTACGCGCTGATCGCCTACCAGACGGCGTGGTTCAAGGCGAACCACCCCGTCGAGTTCCTGGCGGCGTCGATGACGCTGGACAAGCCCAACACCGATAAACTGTCAGAATTCGCCAACGAGGCGCGTCGCATGGGCATTCCGGTGGAGCCGCCGAGCGTGGTCCACGGCTGCCCCGACTTCGAGGTGCACGAGCGTCCGGACGGCCAGCTCGCGATCCGCTACGCCTTGTCCGCGGTGAAGGGCGTGGGCGACGGGCAGGCGGCCGGCATCGTCCATGCGAGGGATGGCAAGCCGTACAGGGACCTCGCCGACTTCGCCTCCCGCATCAACCCGCGCGACATCAACCGCCGGGTGCTGGAGAGCCTCACCGCGGCCGGCGCCTTCGACGAACTGGACGCCGACCGGGCGCGCGTCCACGCCGGCATCGAGACGCTGCTCGCCACCGCCAACCGCCGGGCAAACGAGCGCTCGGAAGGGCAGAGCGCGCTGTTCGGCGCCGACACTGCGGCGTCGCTGGCGCTGCCCAGGGCGGCGGCTTGGCCGCTGACGGAGCGGCTGCAGCGCGAGTTCAACGCCGTCGGCTTCTTCCTGTCGGGGCATCCGCTCGACGCCTACGCCTCGCTGATGAAGGCGCTGAGGGCCGAGCGCTGGGTCGACTTCTGCCGCAAGGTGAAGGGTGGCCACGAGGCCGGGCGCCTCGCCGCCACCGTGCTCGACCGCCAGGAGCGGCGCACCCGCTCGGGATCGAAGATGGGCATCGTCCAGCTCTCCGACCCCTCGGGGCAGTACGAGGCGATCCTATTCCAGGAGGGGCTGAACCAGTTCCGCGACAGCCTTGTGAAGGGCGCCAACCTGCTTCTCGGCATCCAGGCGCAGCTGGAGGGAGAGGACGTGCGCGCCCGCATCGTCTCGGTGGAGCCGATGGCCGCCGCCGCGGCGAGGGTGCAGCGCGGGTTGCAGATCACCGTGCGCTCGGCCGAGCCGCTGCCGCTGATCGGCCGCCACCTCGCCGGACACGGGCAGACGGGGGCGGGCCAGATGGGCGCGGGCATGGCGGAGACGGGGCTCGGCGAGGTGACGATCATCGCCCGCACCGCCGATCTCGCCGAGGCCGAGATCAGGCTGCCCGGCCGCTACCGCGTCTCGCCGGACGTCGCGGGTGCGATCATGGCGATCCCCGGGATCGTCACGGTCGAACACATGTGAACGGGCAGCCGCGCCCGCCGGGGGACGAAGCGGGTCGGGAAGGGCTCCGACGTCCCCATCGGAGCCCTTCGCTCGTACTCAGCGGCGGATGATGACGGTGCGGTGATAGCGGTGGAACGGCGGGTGCGGGTGGAAATAGGGGCGATGGTACCCTCCCCCACGGCGGATGATCACGGTCTCGGCCGAAGCGGCGGAAATCGTGACGAGGCTCGCGAGCACGGTGAGGGCGAGGCCGGTCAGCATCTTCATATGGCGATCCCTTGAGCCCGCCTGGAAGCAGGTCGGGCGGAGCCTCCGTAGCAAACGATGCCGACGCCGCCTATTAGCCGCTGCCGTCATCATGAACGGATGGCGCCCCGCCGGACAGCCCCGTTGGCCGGCAGCGGGAGACCGCAACACGCCGTGGAAGGCCGCGACGCTCACTTCGGCGCAGCGGCGAGGCGATCGACCGGGAAGGCGTCGGCAAGCCGCCGGTAGGCCGCGTCGTTGCCGTGCAGGTGGTCGCCGCTGTCGTAGGCGGGATCGAGGTGCTCGGGCTGCCGGGGGGCGCGCTGCAGCTCGGCGGCGTCGATCACCGCGTCGAAGTCGCGGCTCGCGCGGAGGAAGGCGTTGACCGCCTGCCGCGCCTTCTCGTGCTCGGGCGTGTAGTAGCCGTGGCCGTGGAACGGCATCAGCGTCACAGCGACGGTGGTGAGGCCGGCGGCACGGGCGCGCTGCGCCAGGCGCCGGTCGGCGG
>CALMRL010000177.1 GCA_937873345.1 uncultured Beijerinckiaceae bacterium
GGGTAGAGATAGGGCCGGGGGCGGGAAGTCCAGCGGTCGTCCCGCCCTCCGTCATTGCGAGCGGCCGGCGCCGCTCTATCCCCTCGCCCGCGGCAGCACGTAGCGCTCCATCGCCTCGGCCCAGCCGTCCTCGCCGTTGCCGCCGGTGACGAAGGTCGCCTCGCGCTTCACGGCATCGATGGCGTTGCCCATCGCGATGCGGTGCTGCGCCACCGCGAACATCGGCAAATCGTTGGCAGCGTCGCCGATCACCGCGACCTCGCGCATCGGCACGCCGAGGATCGCGGCGATGCGCTGCGCGGCGGCCCCTTTGTCGAAGCCGGCCGGCGTCACGTCGAGGTAGTAGGGCTGCGAGCGCTTCGCCACCGTGCCACCGCCGAGGCGATCGGCCAGCGCCGCCTCGCAGGCGGCCACGGCGGCGTGGTCGCGCGACGAGCCCACCAGCTTGCCGACCTGGCCCAGCAGCGGCTCGAAGGAGGCGACCACCGTCGGCTCGGCCGCGATGGTCAGCCGCTCCTTCGGCACCAGCGCGCCGTCGGGATCGGTGACGTGCCAGCGCTCGGGTGTGAACAGCCAGCCGTCGAGGCCGAACTCGGCGAAGGCGGCGAGCGCGATGCGGGCGTCGCCCGCCGGCACGAAGGTGCTCTCGATCACCTCGCCGTCGGTGCCGACGATGGCGCCGCCGTTGAAGGCGCCGAGCGGGGCTGTGAGCCGCAGCTGCTCGCGCAAGGTCCGGAAGCCGATCGGCGGGCGGCTCGACACCAGCGACAGGCGCACGCCGCGGTCGGCGAGGCCGAGCGCGGCCGTCGCGACCGCCGGCGTCAGCCGCTTGTCGTCGGTGACCAGCGTGCCGTCGATGTCGGAGACGACGAGGGCGATACGGCCGTCGTCTGCCTCTCGGCTCACAGGCCGAGCCAGCGGCGTCCGTCGCGGGCCAGCAGCTCGTCGGCCTCGATCGGCCCGGCGGAGCCAGCCTCGTACCAATGCACCGTATCCTTGCCCTTCGCCCAGGCGTCGAGCAGCGGCTGCACCACGGCCCAGCCGGCCTCGACGTTGTCGGCGCGCTGGAACAGCGTGGCGTCGCCGATCAGGCAGTCGTAGATCAGCGTCTCGTAGCCGGTGGACGGCGCCGTCCTGAAGTAGTCGGCGTAGCGGAAGTTCATGTTGACGTCGGAGAGCTTGATCTTGCGACCCGGCTCCTTGGCCGAGAAGCTCATGGTGATGCCCTCGTCGGGCTGGATGCGGAACACCATCCGCGAGTTGGCGAGCTGGCCCTGGTCGAGGTCGCGGAACAAGACGCCCGGCGCCTTCTTGAACTGGATCGCCACCTCCGTCTTGCGGGTGGCCATCGCCTTGCCCGTGCGGATGTAGAAGGGCACGTCGGCCCAGCGCCAGTTGTCGATGAAGAGCTTGAGGGCGAGATAGGTCTCGGTGCGCGAGCGCGGGTCGACGTCGGGCGACTGGCGGTAGGCCTGCATCGCCTTGCCCTTGACCTCGCCGAAGACGTACTGGCCGCGCACCGCGTGGCGCGACGCTTCCGCCGGGTCGATGCGCCGGATCGCCTCGATCACCTTGGCCTTCTCGGCGCGGATGGCGTCGGCGTCGAAGCTGTTCGGCGCCTCCATCGTCATCATCGCCAGCAGTTGGAACATGTGGTTCGGCACCATGTCGCGCATCGCGCCGGTGCGGTCGTAGAAGCCGCCGCGCTTCTCGACGCCGACCGTCTCGGCGGCGGTGATCTGCACGTGGTCGATGTGGTCGCGGTTCCAGATCGGCTCGAACATGAAGTTTGCGAAGCGCAGCACCATGATGTTCTGCACCGTCTCCTTGCCGAGGAAATGGTCGATGCGGAACACCTGGGACTCCTCGACGATGCCGAGGATCTGCTCGTCGAGGGCGCGGGCCGAGGCGAGATCGGTGCCGAAGGGCTTCTCGATGATGATGCGCCGGAACTGGTTCTCCGCCTCCTTGAGCAGCCCGGCCTCGCCCAGGCCGACGACGGCGGGACCAAAAAATTGCGGCGCGGTGGCGAGGTAGAAGACGACGTTGCGATGGCCCTTGCCCTCCAGCATCGCGTCGAGGCGATGGGCGAGGTCGCCGAACAGCGATCCTTGCGTCACGTCGCCCTGCAGGTGGCGGATGCGGGCGCGCAGCCAGTCGCAGGCGCCGCCGTCGACCTCCGCCCGCCCGGCCTCGCCGCCGGACGAGCGCATGACCTCGCTCATCGCTTCGACCAACTCGGCGGCGAAGGCCTCGTCGCCGGCGGCGCCGCGGTAGATGCCGAGGATCTGGACACCGTCGTCGAGCAGGCCCTCGTTGACGAGGTTGTAGAGCGCCGGCATCAGCAGGCGCCGGGTGAGGTCGCCCGAGGCGCCGAAGATCACGAGGACGCAAGGGGGCGCCACAGCCGTGCCGCGTTGCGTGCCGGTGGTGTCATCCGCCGATCTGGTCATGCGATCCCTCGTCCCTGCAGCCCGCCCGGAAGTGAACGCTCAGGACTTCTCCGTGGTGTTGTTGTTCAGCTCGAGGTGGCCGCCGAACTGGAAGCGCATCGCCGACAGCAGCTTCTCGCCGTAGGTGTGGGACTGGCGCGAGCGGAAGCGGGCGTAGAGCGCCGCCGACAGGACTTCGGCCGGCACGGCCTCCTCGATCGCCGCCTCGATCGTCCAGCGCCCCTCGCCGCTATCGGCGACGTTGCCGGAGTACTTCTCCAGCGTCTCGTTCTCGGCGAGCGCGATCGCAGTGAGGTCGAGCAGCCAGGAGGCGACCACCGAGCCGCGGCGCCACACCTCGGCGATGTCGGCGAGCTTCAGGTCGAAGCGCTGGTCCTCGGGCAGCAGCGGCGAGTTCTTCGTCCGCATGATGTCGAAGCCCTCGGCGTAGGCCTGCATCATGCCGTACTCGATGCCGTTGTGGATCATCTTGACGAAATGGCCCGAGCCGGCCGGGCCGCAGTGCAGATAGCCGAGTTCCGCCGTCGGGTTGTGGTGCTCGCGCCCGCGGGTCTTGTCGATGTCGCCGGCCCCCGGCGCCAGCGCTTTCAGGATCGGGTCGATGCGCCCGACCGCCTCGTCGTCGCCGCCGATCATCATGCAGTAGCCGCGCTCGAGACCCCAAACGCCGCCGGACGTGCCGACGTCGATGTAGTGCAGCTTCTTCTGCTGCAAGGCCTTGGCGCGACGGATGTCGTCCTTGTAGAAGGAATTACCGCCGTCGATCACCGTGTCGCCCGGCTCCAGGTGCTCGGCCAAATCGGCGATCGTGTCGTCGGTGATCTTGCCGGACGGCAGCATCACCCAGATCGAGCGCGGCGCCTCCATCTTCTTCAGCATGTCAGCGAGGCTTGTCGCTCCGGTCATGCCCTCGCCGGCGAGCTTGTCGACCGTCTTGGTGTCGAGGTCGAACACGATCATTTCGTGGCCGTGCTTCTTCAGGCGGCGGGCGATGTTGCCGCCCATGCGACCCAAGCCGATGATACCGAGCTGCATTGGAAAGACCCTCCTACGCGGTGGTGGCTCAATGAGCCTTGTGGATCGCGATCTGGTGGCGGGCCGCCTCCAGCACCTTCTCCGGCGTGAAGCCGAACTTCGTCAGCAGGTCCTTGAGCGGCGCCGAGGAGCCGAAGGAGTGCATGCCGATGATCGAGCCCGAGGCGCCGGCGTAGCGGTCCCAGCCGATCACCGTGCCCTGCTCGACGGTGACGCGGGCCTTGATCGCGGGCGGCAACACCTCGTCGCGGTAGGACTGCTCCTGCCGCTCGAAGAGTTCGAGGCAGGGCATCGAGACGACGCGCGCAGGAGTGCCCTCGGCCGCCAGCGCCTCGTAGGCACCGACGCAGAGCCCGAGTTCCGTGCCGGTGCCCATCAGGATCACCGCCGGCGTCTTCCCCTCGGGCGCGTCGGCGAGGATGTAGGCGCCCTTGGCGACGCCCGAGGCCGGCGCATACTTCGACCGGTCAAGCGTCGGCATCGCCTGGCGGGACAGCGCCAACACGGCGGGATTGTCGTGCAGCTCCATCACGAAGCGATACGTCTCGGTCACCTCGTTGGCGTCGCCGGGGCGGAAGGTGAGCAGGCCGGGGATGCAGCGCAGGGAGAGCAGCTGCTCGATCGGCTGGTGCGTCGGCCCGTCCTCGCCGACGCCGATCGAGTCGTGGGTGAAGACGGTGAAGTTGTGCAGCTCCATCAGCGCCGACAGGCGGATCGGCGGGCGCATGTAGTCGGAGAAGACGAGGAAGGTGGAGCCGAAGGCGCGCAGGCCACCGAGCGCCATGCCGTTGCACACCGAGCCCATGCCGTGTTCGCGGATGCCGAAGTGCATGTTGCGGCCGCCGGGCGTGTCGGTGCCGAGGCTCTCGCAGCCGTCGAGCGTCGTCTTGGTCGAGGGGGCGAGATCGGCCGAGCCGCCGATGAACCAGGGCACGTGCGGGGCGATGGCGTTGAGCACCTTGCCCGACGCCTCGCGCGAGGCGACGCCCTTGGCGTCCGCCGGGAACACCGGCAGATTTTTGTCCCAGCCGGCCGGCAGGGTGCGGGCGAGGATGTGGTCGATCGCGGCCGCTTCGTCGGCATGGCTGGCGCGATAGGCGGCGAAGTGCTCCTTCCACTCGGCGTTAAGAGCCGCACCGCGGCGGCCGATGCCTTCATCGAAATGGGCGAGCACGCCCTCGGGCACGTAGAAGCTCTTGTCCTCGGGCCACCCGTAAGCCTTCTTGGCGCCGCGGATCTCATCCTCGCCCGGCGCGTCGGAGTGCGCCTTGTGAGTGCCGGCCTTGGTCGGGAAGCCGTAGCCGATCACCGACTTGCAGACGATCATGGTCGGGCGCTTCGTCTCCGCCTTGAAGCTCTCGAAGGCGTGGAGCAGCGCGGCGGTGTCGTTGGCGTCGTCGACGTGGACGACGTTCCACTGGTAGGCTTCGAAGCGCTTCGCGACGTCCTCGGAGAAGGCGAGCGGCGTATCGCCCTCGATGGTGATCTTGTTGTCGTCGTAGAGCCAGCACAGGTTGGCGAGGCCGAGGTGCCCGGCGAGCGACGCCGCCTCGGCGGAGACGCCCTCCATCAGGTCGCCGTCGGAGCAGAAGGTGTAGACGTCGTAGTCGAAGATCGCTGCGCCGCCCTTGTTGTAGGTCGCGGCGAGCCAGCGCCCGGCCATCGCCATGCCGACCGAGTTGCCGCAGCCCTGGCCGAGCGGCCCAGTGGTGGTCTCGACGCCCGCGGTGAAGCCGTATTCGGGATGGCCCGGCGTGTGGCTGTCGATCTGGCGGAAGTGCTGGATGTCGTCGAGCGACACCGCCGCCTCGTTGGAGCCGACCTTGGTCTTCACGCCGGCGAGATGCAGCAGCGCGTAGAGAAGCATCGAGGCGTGACCGACGGAGAGCACGAAGCGGTCGCGGTTCGGCCACTGCGGGTCGGCGGGATCGTAGCGCAGCACCTTGTTCCACAGGGTGAAGGCGGCCGGCGCCAGCGCCATCGGCGTGCCGGGATGGCCGCTCTTCGCCTTCTGCACGGCATCCATCGCCAGGGTGCGGATGGTGTCTATCGCCAGCCTGTCCCGATCACCGGGCTGTTCCTTGGCGACGGACTTCGATGCAGCTTCGGCCATGTCGATGATCCCGGCTCTAATGGTCCCGGGCGGAGACGGAAGGGCCCGGAGAGGTGCTTGGCGATGGCGTCGGCTGTACGCAACCACCGTACCGCGGCGTTCCGCAGCGCAACGAAGCAGGCCACACCGAAGTTGCGCCGTCCCTCGCGAGGCCGCGAGGGCGACGCCCTCAGGCCCGCTCGATCACCAGCGGGATGTCGGCGCGCAGCTCGAAACCGTCGGGTGAATAGGAAGCGTCCACCTTGGCGCCGATCTGCTGCGTCAGCACGCGGGTCAGGATCATCGAGCCGAAGCCGTGGCGAGCCGGCGGCAACACCGGCGGGCCGCCGGACTCGATCCAGCGGCAAGTCAGGATGCGCTTCTCCTTGGCCGGCATCACCGTCCACGACACCATCACCCGTCCGTCGGGCACGGACAGGGCGCCGTGCCGGTAGGCGTTGGTCGACAGCTCGTGGATCGTCATGCCGAGCGGCACGGCGAGCTGCGAGGGCAGCTCGACATCCGGCCCCTCCAGCAGCACGCGGTCGGAGTCGCCGTCGGCGTAGGCGCCGATCTCCTGGCGCAGGAGGTGCGGCAGCGAGACGAACTGCTGGATCTCCTCCGTCAGTAGCGAATGGGTGCGCGCTAGGGAGGAGATGCGGCCGGAGAAGGCCCATTGGTAGTCCTCGATGCTCTCGGCGGTGCGCGCAGTCGAGTTCATCACGCCCTGCACGGTGGCGAGCGTGTTGCGGACGCGGTGGTGCAGCTCGCGCACCAGCAGCGCCTGCGCCTTCTCCGCGCGGACGTGGTCGGTGACGTCGTTGCCGTCGATGAAGATGCCGATGACGGCGCCATCCGATCCGAGGATCGGCTGAAACACGAAGGAGATGAACACCTCCTCCGGCCCCCGGCCGGGCGTGCGCTCGAACTCGGCGCGCATCTGCTTGCCGACGAAGGCCTCGCCGGAGCGGAACACCTTGTCGAGGAGATCGACGTAGAGTTGGCCCTCGACTTCGGGGACGGCCTCGCGGAATGGGCGCCCGACCAGTTCGCGCCGTCCGACCAACTCCAGGAAGGCGGAGTTGGCGAGCTCGACGCGGTAGTCGCCGCCGCGCAGCAGGCACATGAAGGATGGCGCACGCATGAACAGGTCGCGCAGCTCGCCGGTCTCGGCGAGCAGCAAGGCATTGCGCGCCTGCACGCGCTCAGCCCGGTCGAACAGCGAGGAACTGAACTCCTCCTCGTGAGCGACCTGCGCGCGTGCCGGGCCGGTGCCGCCGTGCAGGCGCGCATGCATCTCGGTGACGTCCTGCGCATGCAGGGCCACGGATGCGACCGGCCCGTGTGGCCCGCGAACAGCGACGCCGGTGCAGCTCCAGAAACGGTCGCGCGTCCCGCCCTCGCCGTCCGGCAGCGGGATGTGCAGGACAGGCAGGGATTCGCTGTCGCCGGACGCGAATATCCGGTCCAAAGCGCCGCGAAGCTGCCCGACGGCCTCGTCACCAGCCGGCAGCGCCTCGAACAGGCGCTGTCCCACGAAGGCCTCGGGAGGTCGGCCGAGGATGTACGAAAAGCAGTGATTGGCGGCCGCGATCGTGAGGTCGCTATGGACGACGATCAGGGCAGTGGGCGTGGACCGGAAGACGGCTTCAAAATCGAGGAAATCGTTCGCAGCCACTCTTGTCTCCCGCTCAACCGCTGCGGTCCGCGATCCAGGCATCCTCGATGTGATTTCACATACCGTTGCCAAGTCGAAAGGCAAGCGGCATGGCAGTGTTCGACGCCGATGCTCGATAGTGCCGGCCAACCTTGCGCCATCGGGAATGTTCCCCGGCGTTCGGGGGATTTTCCGGCTGCGCCGCTGGGTCGCGCGGAAGGGCCGCCTCGCGGAGCTGCGCGGCCGCGCCCGCCATC
>CALMRL010000178.1 GCA_937873345.1 uncultured Beijerinckiaceae bacterium
GCGCAGCGCTCTGCGGCCGAGCGGGCGGCGCGAGGTGCTGACGAAGCCGACCAGCGCCGCCGTCCAGGCGAAACCGGCGACGCCCACCGCCAGCGGTCCGGCCGACAGCGGACCGACGGACTGCCGCTTTTCATGCGAGGGATGCACCAGCGTGCCGACCAGCGCCACCCATTGCTCGGGGATGGCGCTGTCGCGCAGGCGTCGCGTCCGCGTGTCGAACCAGGATACGTCGATCGCCGGCAGCTTGGCGGGCGAGGAGGACACCGGACGCAGGTCCCAGACGTAGGTGCCGCGCGCGATCGGCCCCTCGTCGGTGATGATCGTCTCGCGGCTCACCGGGCCGCGGAACACCAGCGTGCCCGGCGCCTGCACCTCGGGCGGCGGCGGCAGGCGGTCGCCGGTGAGGCCCAGCGCCTCGACGACGACCGTGCGCCGCGCCAGCGTGCCCGGCTTGATCTCGTCGGGCGGCTGCGACCAGCTCTCGTTGCGCGAGACCGCCGCCGCCGGCATCCACCAGCTGCCCGGTGGATTGATCGCCGTGAAGGTCTGGACGTCGACGTAGACCGGCTTCGAACTGAAGTCGGTGTCGACGCGCTGATTGTCGGCGGTGACCACCGTGACGTGGCGGTTGAACGGTTCGATGATCAGGCGACCGGCCGTGGTCGGGAAGATCGCGAGGTCGCGCTCGATGCCGGCGACGCGGTAGCCGTCGATCATCGCCTCGACCGGCTTGTCGTGGCCGAGCTGCTGCCAAGAGAAGTTGAGGAGCGGCGGCTGGTCGATGCGGTCGAGCACCACGTCGGCGCGGACGAACGAGCGCATCCGCAAGAGGATCATCTCGCCGACGTAGGGCTTGTCCTTGGGCAGGTCGAGCGTGACCTCGACCCGCCCGAGGGCCGCGAGAGGTGCCGGCGCGTCGGCGAGGGCGGGTGAGATGGAGAGCAAGGCCGCGATGAAGGCCGCGCTCATCCTCCCCTGCGCGAAGCGCGGGGGAGGATAGGCGCCAGCAGCATCGCCACGATCTTACGGACGATTCCCATCACTCGTCCACCCCAGCCCCCGCCTCGCGATCGGCCTGCACGCGC
>CALMRL010000179.1 GCA_937873345.1 uncultured Beijerinckiaceae bacterium
GGTTGAGCGAAGCGTCCTCGCCGAAGTCGGCGCTGTCGGCGAGCAGCGACACCGAGCCGACCGCGAAGGCGACCGCGACCTCAACCGCGAGCATCGCGAGGTTGAGGACGACGACGCGACGCAGCACCGGCGCGAGCGCCGTCGCGTCATCCACAGGAAACCACCGGATCAAGCGACGGAACGCGCCTCGGAGGCGGAACGATCATTTGAAGCAACGGCTTGAGGCTCCGCCACCGCCGTCGCGACACTGGGTCGCGAGACGGTCGCTGCGAGCGAGAACGTCCGTGAACCCCATCGTCCTGATCCTGATCGTCATCCTCGTTCTCGCGGCCTTCGGCGGCCTGCCGTCGATCGGCCTGCTGCACGCCGGCTACTTCCCGTCGGGCATCGCCGGCTTGCTCGTGCTGATCCTGGTGATCCTGCTGCTGACCGGCCGTCTCTGAGCGGCGCCGCGGGCGCCGTCTATTCCTGGCGCTGCGTCGTCTTCTCCGAGGCAGCCCTGGCCGCGGCGTCGTCGACCTGATCGGGCCGCGGCTTGTTCGGCGACCCGCCGCCCATGTCGGCGTAGGGCTCCGCCGGCTTCTCCGAGAAGGGCTGCGCGGTCTTCGCGCCGCCGATATCCCGCTTGTCGTCGTCCTCATGCATCGTCGTTCTCTCCTCCGGGGGCGCCGCCGAGCATCGCCCCGCGGCTCGCCCACGCGACCGAGGCGGACTGCGCCGCGCGGGCGAGCGCAACCATCTCGACCAACTGATCCGGTCCTGCGGTTGCCAAGTCGAGCAGCGGCTTCAGTCGGGTAACATGCTCGTCGACGAAACCGACGGTCAAGCAGGCGGCGTAGACCTCGCGGGCATAGGCGACCACGTCCTCCTCGTTCGACATCTGCATCCTCCAGCGCTCGGTTTCCGTCGCCCGGCCCTTGCATGGCAAAACTGTGGCGCCGCTGCGACAGGCCGCCGCCATTTGCCGTCGCAACGCAACTTGGCGGTCCAGCCTCTCGTTAAATGTCATGAGTGCCGCTACGGTCCTCCCGAAGAGGTCGGGCCGATGCAATGGCTTCTTGACAAGAAACGGGAAGGAATCCGCAACATGAAGACGCTTCTCGCCGCGACGCTCGTCGCCGCCTCCACCATGACCTTCGCTGCCAGCGCCTATGCCGTCGACTTTCCGGCGACTCCGATGAACCACGGCGCGCCGACCAACCTGCCGGGCGAGACGATCATCCCCGGCATGACGCAGGCGATGCAGTTGGTGAACGGCGTCACCCAGCCGATCCTGCAGCCGATCCTCGCCCCGAACCCGCCCGCGCCGGCTCCGATGATGGAGCAGCCGATGCGCCGTCACCGCATGATGCGGCACTCGATGCATCACAAGATGATGAAGAAGAAGATGCAGCAGGGCATGTGACCCGCTGCGCCGCCGGCGACGGCGGCGCGCCGATCGTCGAGCCTCCTGGCCTTCCCGCCCCGCGGGGAGGCCTTTCCTATTGCGGCGTCGTCTCGTTCTTCGCCGCATGCTTGCGGCGCCAGGGCGCGTCAGCCTCCCAGTCGCCGGCCATGATCGAGCCGTACGGCAGCACCTCGTCGGTCACGTCGGCCAGTCCACGGATCGTCGCCTCGTCGGCGCCGGCGACGCGCAACCGCTCGGCCTCGGCGAGCATGGGCTTGAAGGCGGCGCCGGGCTTCAAGCCCCAGGCGATCAGCGTGGCGCCGGTGATCGGCAGGGCGATCGGCGATGTCTGGAAGGGACGTCCCGCCGGGTTTGGCGCGGAGCCCGATCGGGCGGCGCTCCGGTGCGGGATGCCGTACCACGCGGAGGGCGAGCTGTCTCGCCCTTGCGCGATCCGGCGGCGTCAGCCCTGCTTCGCGAGCGCCTTCGTCAGCTCCGGCACCACCGTGAAGAGGTCGCCCACCAGCCCGAAGTCGGCGACCTGGAAGATCGCCGCCTCCTCGTCCTTGTTGATGGCGACGATCACCTTGGAGTCCTTCATGCCGGCAAGGTGCTGGATGGCGCCGGAGATGCCGACCGCGACGTAGAGGTCGGGGGCGACGATCTTGCCGGTCTGCCCGACCTGCCAATCGTTGGGCGCGTAGCCGGCGTCCACCGCGGCGCGCGAGGCGCCGACCGCCGCGTGCAAGGCGTCGGCGAGCGGCACGATCAGCGTCTCGAAGTTCTCCGCCGTGCCCACTGCGCGGCCGCCCGAGACGATCACCTTGGCGCCCGTCAGCTCCGGGCGCTCGGCGCGGGCGAGGGCGTCGCTGTCGAAGCGCGAGGGCGCCCCCGCCCCCGCCGTCGCCTCGATCACCGACGGCGCGACCGGCTCGACCGGCGCTTCGGCACCCCCCGACTTGGCCGGCGAGAAGGACGCGGTGCGCACGGTGAGCACCTTGACGCGATCAGCCGAGCGAACGGTCTGGATCGCGTTGCCGGCATAGATCGGCCGCTCGAAGGTATCCGGCGCGACGACCTTGGAGACGTCGGACACCTGCATCACGTCGAGCAGCGCCGCCGCGCGCGGCAGCACGTTCTTCGCCGCCGCGGTGGAGGGTGCGACGACAGCCCCGTAGTCGCCGGCGAGCGCGACGACGAGCGCCGAAAGCGGCTCGGCGAGCGCATGGGCGTAGACCGGTGCGTCGGCGACGAGCACCTTGGCGACGCCCTCGTAGCTGGCCGCCTCGACCGCCGCCGCGGCGACGCCCTCGCCAGCGACGAGCACGTGGATCGGAGCGCCGAGTGCCGCCGCGGCGGTGAGCGCCTTGGCGGTGATGTCGGCGTTGAGCGCCGAGCCGTTGATGTCGGCGATGAGAAGCGTGGTCACGAGATGGCTCCGGCGGCGGTCAGCTTGGTCACGAGTTCGGCGACATCGAGCACCTTGGACCCGGCCTGCCGCGACGGCGGCTCGCTGACCTTCATGACGGTGAGGCGCGGCGCCGGGTCGATGCCGTAGTCGGCGAGCGCGCTTTCCGCGATCGGCTTCTTCTTCGCCTTCATGATGTTCGGCAGCGAAGCGTAGCGCGGCTCGTTCAGCCGCAGGTCCGTGGTCACGACCGCCGGCAGCGTCAGCGTGATCGTCTGCGAGCCGCCGTCGACCTCTCGCGTCACGGTGACGCTTTCGCCCGTGACCTCGATCTTGGACGCGAAGGTGCCTTGGCCCCAGCCGAGCAGGGCGGCGAGCATCTGGCCTGTCTGGTTGCAGTCGTCGTCGATCGCCTGCTTGCCGAGGATCACCAGGGTCGGCCGCTCCTGCGCCACCACGCTTTTCAGCGCCTTGGCGACGGCGAGCGGCTCCAGCGCGGCGTCGGTCTTCACCAGGATGCCTCGGTCGGCGCCCATGGCGAGAGCGTTGCGCAGGGTCTCGGTCGCCTGCTGCGGGCCGATCGACACGGCCACGATCTCGGTCGCCACGCCTTTCTCCTTGAGGCGCAGCGCCTCCTCGACGGCGATCTCGTCGAACGGGTTCATGCTCATCTTGACGCCCGCGAGCTCGACGCCCGAGCCGTCCGGCTTCACCCGGATCTTCACGTTGTAGTCGACCACCCGCTTCACGGGCACCAGGATCTTCATGCCTTCACGCCTCGTCACGCGGCCGGGGCGGCGCGAGCCGTCCGCTCCACGGCGATGGGTCCGCTCGGGCTGTTCTTGCCCGAGAATCCCCCGGTTTGGAAAGGACGCGGGATACGGCGAAACGCATCCCCGTTCGTCGCCGCCGGCCAACCCATCCATCAGGGGAGGCGGCACGGGTTTGCACCGGCAATCGATGGGTGTAGGACTACCGTGACCTATACGTCAACCGGCTCCTGTTTGCGTCAGGGCCACGGCATGCGGCGGGGGTTGCGGTGTCCGACGATCTGCTCCGTTCCTCATCCTCCCTGGGGATCGCGTCGCCTCACGCCCTCGCCTACGAGGCGCTGGACGATGCGGTGGCGCGGTTCGGCGAGCGAAGCGCCATCGACTTCCTCGGCCGGCGCTGGAGCTACCGCGACGTCGGCACCCTCGTCGAGCGGGTCGCCGCCGGGCTGCAGGCGCTCGGCGTCGGCAAGGGTGATCGCGTCGGCCTGTGCCTCCCCAACACGCCCTTCGGCGTCGTCGCCCACCACGCCGTGCTGAAGGCTGGCGCGGTGGTGGTCAACTTCAACCCGCTCTACGTCGCGCGCGAGTTGGAGCATCAGATCAGGGATTCCGGCACGACGGTGATGTTCGTCATCGACCTCGCCGAGGTGCACGCCCGCGCGTCCGCCGCCTGCGCCGCGGCCGGCGTGCGACACATCGTGCTGTGCCGCCTCGCCGACGTGCTGCCGCGCGGCAAGGCGGCGCTGTACCGGCTCCTGAAGCGCCGGGCGCAGGCCAAGGCGCCGCCGCCGGGCGAGGGCGTGCCCCACGTCGACTTCGCCGCCCTCGCCGCCACGGCCGAGCCGCTCCGCCCGGTCGAGATCGGGATGCACGACATCGCCGTGCTGCAGTACACCGGCGGCACCACCGGCACGCCCAAGGGCGCGATGCTGACCCACGCCAACCTGGTCAGCAACGCCGAGCAGTGCGTCCGCTTCGATCCGACGCGCCGGCACGGCGTCGAGCGGGTGTTCGGCGTGCTGCCGCTGTTCCACGTCTTCGCGATGACGGTGGTGATGAACTACGCCGTGCGCATCGCCGCCGAGATGGTGCTGCTGCCGCGCTACGACCTCGCGGCGACGCTGAAGGCGCTGCTGCGCACGAAGCCGACCGTGTTCCCCGCTGTGCCGACGATCTACGGCGCGATCGCTGCGCTGGCGCAGCTGAAACGTCGCGACCTGTCCTTCGTGCGCCTCTGCATCTCCGGCGGCGCGCCATTGCCGAGGGAGATCGGTGCGCTGTTCCGGGAGGTCACCGGGGCCCAGCTCGTCGAGGGCTACGGCCTCACCGAAGCCTCGCCGGTCGTCAGCTGCAACCCGGCGAACGGGCCGGTAAAGTACGGCTCCATCGGCCTGCCGCTCGCCGACACGGTGATCGAGATCCGCGACCCCGACACGCGCGAGCTGGTCGGGCGGGGCGAGCGCGGCGAGCTGGTGATCCGCGGTCCGCAGGTGATGCTGGGCTATTGGCAGAAACCGGAGGAGACCGCCGCCGCGCTCGACGCGCACGGGCTGCGCACCGGCGACATCGGCACGGTCGACGAGGACGGCTACATCTTCGTCGTCGACCGCATCAAGGACCTGATCCTGTCTTCAGGCTACAACGTCTATCCCCGCGTGATCGAGGACGCCCTCCACCGCCATCCCGACGTACGCGAGGCGGTGGCGATCGGCGTGCCCGACCGCTACCGAGGCCAATCGGCCAAGGCTTTCGTGGTGCTGCGCCAAGGTTCGTCCTTGACGTCCGGCGACCTCGACCGCTTCCTCCTCGACCAGCTCTCGAAGATCGAGCGGCCGAAGGCGATCGTGATCCGCGACGCGCTGCCGAAGACGGCGATCGGCAAGGTGTCGCGCAAGGAGCTGGTGGCCGAGGAGGAGCGCAACCGCGCCTCCCAGGATGCGGGGCGGGGAGTGGCGGCATGAACCGCATCAGCGGGGCCATCCGCTGCGGCGACGAGGCGGAGCGGCTCTTCTCCGTCACCGACCTCGCCCGCGACCTCGGCATCACGGCGCGCACGCTGCGCTTCTACGAGGACCGCGGCCTGATTGCGCCGCGACGCGTCGCTAGCGCCCGCGTGTACTCGAACCGCGAGCGCGCCCGGATGATCCTGGTGCTGCGCGGCAAGACGCTCGGCTTCTCCCTGCGTGAGATCAAGGACTACCTCGACCTCTACGACGCCGATCCCGCCCACGAAACCCAGCGCCGCGCCCTGCTGGTCAAGATCGCCGAGCGGCGCACGTCGCTCGATGAGCAGCGTTCGGCGATCGACCAGGCGCTGGCCGGGTTGGACGACCTCGAGCGCGATGCCCGCGCCGGCCTCGATCACAGCTGATCCCCACGGAGATCGCCCCTGGCAGTCCGCATCCATCGTCATCGCCGGCTACGCCCGCTCGCCCTTCACGCTGGCCAGGAAGGGTGCGCTGACCCGCACTCGGCCCGATGATCTCGTCGCCGCGGTGGTGCGGGCGCTGGTCGAGCGCACCGGCGTCGACCCGGCCGAGATCGAGGACCTGGTGCTCGGCTGCGCCTTCCCCGAGGGCGAGCAGGGGCTCAACATGGGTCGTCTCGTGGCGCTCGCGGCCGACCTGCCGCTGTCGGTCGGCGGCGTCACGGTGAACCGCTTCTGCGGCTCGTCGATGCACGCGATCCACATCGCCGCCGGGCAGATCGGCATCGGCGCCGGCGAGGCGTTCATCTGCGCCGGCGTCGAGAGCATGACCCGCGTGCCGATGGGCGGCTACAACCCGATGCCGAACCCCGCCCTCGCCGCCAAGCGTCCCGGCGCTTACATCAACATGGGCGAGACGGCGGAGAACGTGGCGCGGCGCTGGCAGATCACCCGCGCCGCGCAGGAGGAGCTGGCGCTGCGCTCGCACCGCCGCGCGGCCGAGGCGCAGGCCGCCGGCCGCCTTGAGGCCGAGATCGTGCCGATCGAGACCAAGGCCGGCCGCGTCAGTGAGGACGGCTGCATCCGCGCCGACACCAGCCTCGATGCGCTGGCCGGCCTCAAGCCCGCTTTCGACGCCGAGGGCTCGGTGACGGCCGGCACCTCCTCGCCGCTGACCGACGGCGCGGCCGCCGTGCTGGTGTGCTCGGAAGCGTTCGCGAAGCGCCACCACCTTGAGCCGCTGGCCCGCCTTGCCGGCGTCGCCGTCTCGGGCTGCGAGCCCGACATCATGGGCATCGGCCCGGTGCAGGCGTCGCGCAAGGCGCTCGGGCGCGCCGGCATCGACATGGGCAAGATCGATGTCGTCGAACTCAACGAGGCCTTCGCCGCGCAGGCGCTGGCCTGCGCGCGCGAACTCGGCATCCGAGACGAGACCCTGAACCTCGACGGCGGCGCCATCGCCCTCGGCCACCCCCTGGGCGCGACCGGAGCACGGATCACCGGCAAGGCGGCGAGCCTGCTGAAGCGCGAGGGCGGCCGCTACGCGCTCGCGACGCAGTGCATCGGCGGCGGCCAGGGCATCGCCACGGTGCTGGAGCGCCTGTGATGAGCGACATCGGCAAGGTCGCCGTGATCGGCTCGGGCGTGATGGGATCGGGCATTGCCGCGCAGGTCGCCAATGCCGGCGTGCCGGTGCTGCTGCTCGACATCGTGGGCAAGGGGGAGGACCGATCCGCGATCGCCCGCGGTGCGATCGAAAAGATGGTGAAGACCGAGCCAGCGCCCTTGATGGCGCCCGGCAACGCCAAGCTGATCACGCCCGGCAACCTGGAAGACGACATCGCCGGTGTCGCCGATTGCGACTGGATCATCGAGGTGGTGCTGGAGCGCCTCGACGTGAAGCAGGACCTCTACCGCCGCCTCGACGCCGTGCGCAGGTCGGGCACGCCGGTCTCATCCAACACCTCGACGATCCCGCTGGCACAGCTCGTCGCCGGGCTGCCCGATGCCTTCGCGAGCGACTTCCTCATCACCCACTTCTTCAACCCGCCGCGCTACATGCGGCTGCTGGAAGTGGTCACGGGACCTCAAACCAATCCGGCAACGGTCGAGCGCATCTCCACCTTTGCCGACGTGATGCTCGGCAAATCGATCGTCGCCTGTCACGACAGCCCCGGCTTCATCGCCAATCGGTTGGGAGTGTACTGGCTGCAGCGCGGCGTCATCGATGCCATCGACGGCGGCCTCACCATCGAGGAGGCCGACGCCGTGATGGGCAAGCCGTTCGGCATCCCCAAGACCGGCGTGTTCGGCCTGCTCGACCTCGTCGGCCTCGACCTGATGCCGCACATCAACTCCAGCCTCAGCGGTCTGCTGCCGGAGAGTGATGCATTCCACAGAACGGGGCGCGACCTGCCCTTCCTGACGAAGATGATCGCGGACGGCTATACCGGCCGCAAGGGCAAGGGCGGCTTCTACCGCATGAACAAGGCGAATGGCGCCAAGCTCAAGGAGGCGATGGACCTGGCGTCGGGCACCTACGCCGCCGCCGGCGTCAAGACGATCGGCGACCTCAAGGGCGTCGAGAAGAACCTGCGCGGTCTGATGGAGACGCAAAGCCATCTCGGCCGCTACGCCTGGAATGTGATGGGGCGCACGCTGGCCTATGCCGCGAGCCTCGTCCCGCAAGCGGTCGGCGACATCGTCGGCGTCGATGAGGCGATGCGGCTCGGCTATAACTGGCGCCAGGGGCCGTTCGAGCTGATCGACAGGATCGGCCCGGCCTGGCTCGCCGAGCGCTTGCGCGCCGAGGGCGAGGCGGTGCCCGCGCTGCTGGCCCAAGTCGGCGACGGCACCTTCTACCGCGTCCATGAGGGGCGGCGGCAGTTCTTCGGGCTCAACGGCGCCTACCGCGACGTGGTGCGCGCGCCCGGCGTGCTGCTGCTCGACGATATCAAGCTGTCGCAGAAGCCGTTGCTGAAGAACGCCTCCGCGGCGGTGTGGGACATCGGCGACGGCGTCGCCTGCTTCGAGTTCACCTCGAAAGGGAACTCGCTCGACGAACAGATCATGGACCTGCTCGGCAAGACGGTGCGGCTCGTCAAGGAGCGCTTCAAGGCGCTCGTCGTCTACAACGAGGGCGGCAACTTCTCCGTCGGCGCCAACATCGGGCTCGCGCTCTTCGCCGCCAATATCGCGGCCTGGGGCGAGATCGACAAGCTGATCTTCGCCGGGCAGTCGACCTACACGCAGCTGAAATACGCGCCGTTTCCCGTGGTGGTGGCGCCGAGCGGCATGGCGCTGGGCGGCGGCTGCGAAATCCTGCTGCACTGCGACGCCGTGCAAGCGCACGCCGAGCTCTACGCCGGGTTGGTGGAGTGCGGCGTCGGGCTGATCCCTGGCTGGGGCGGCTGCAAGGAGATGCTGGTGCGCCATGCCGGCGACCCGAAGATGCCGCGCGGGCCGATGCCGGCGGCAGCGAAGGTGTTCGAGATGGTCTCGACCGCCACCGTCTCGAAGTCCGCCTCGCAAGCCCGCGACATGAAAATCCTGCGCGAGGGCGATGGCGTCACCATGAACCGCTACCGCCTGCTCGCCGACGCGAAGGCGAAGGCGCTCTCGCTGGTCGACGGGTACAAGCCACCGGAGCCACAGGTGATCCGCTTGCCCGGCGCCTCCGGCAAGGTGGCGCTCGACGGTGCGGCGGCGGAGTTCGCCAAGCGCGGCATCGCCACGGCGCATGACGTGGTGGTGGCCAAGGGCCTGGCCGAGGTGCTGACCGGCGGCTCCGCCGACCCGACCGACGACCTGACCGAGGGCGACCTGCTCTCGCTGGAACGATCCGTCTTCGCCAAGCTGGTGCGCGAGCCGAAGACGCTGGCGCGCATCGAGCACACGCTCGTCACCGGCAAGCCTCTTAGGAACTAGAGCATCGGACTGAAAAGTGCGTCAGCGGTTTTCGGATCATCCGATGCGGCACATTAGCTAAGGAGCACTCCCATGCAGGTCTACAAGGCTCCCATCCGCGACATGCGCTTCGTGCTCGCGGAGATGAACGACATGGCCGATTTCGAGCCCCTCGGCTTCGACGGCTTCGACCTCGAGTTGGCGGACACCGTGCTGGAGGAGTCGGCTCGCTTCTGCGAGGAGGTGCTGCTGCCGCTGAACGCCTCGGGCGACGCGGAGGGCTGCACCTTCGAGAACGGCGTGGTGCGTACCCCCAGGGGGTTCCGCGAGGCGTATGCGAAGTTCCGTGAGAGCGGCTGGACGTCGCTGGCGGCGGACGTTGAGCACGGCGGCCAGGGCTTGCCGGAATCGCTCGGCAAGCTCGTCGAGGAGATGAGCTGCTCGGCCAACATGTCGTTCGGCCTCTACCCCGGCCTGACGCGCGGCGCCTATGTCGCGCTGAAGGCGCACGGCTCCGACGAACTCAACGCGCGCTTCCTACCCAAGATGGTGTCGGGCGAGTGGGCCGGCACCATGTGCCTCACCGAGGCGCACTGCGGCACCGACCTCGGCCTGCTGCGCACCAGGGCGGTGCCGAAGGAGGACGGCTCCCACGCGGTCTCGGGCTCGAAGATCTTCATCTCGTCCGGCGAGCACGACCTCGCCGACAACATCATCCATCTCGTGCTGGCGAGGCTGCCCGACGCGCCGAAGGGCGTGAAGGGCATCAGCCTGTTCCTGGTGCCGAAGCTGGTGCCGATGGAGGACGGCCGCCCCGGCGCCCGCAACGGCGTCGATTGCGTCGGCCTTGAGCACAAGATGGGCATGAAGGCCTCCGCCACCTGCCAGATGAACTTCAACGAGTCGAAGGGTTGGCTCGTCGGCGAGCCGCACAAGGGGCTCGCGGCGATGTTCGCGATGATGAACTCGGAGCGCCTGTCGGTCGGCATCCAGGGGCTCGGCGTGGCCGAGATCGCGTACCAATCGGCGGTGGCCTACGCCCGCGAGCGCCTGCAGGGCCGTGCCCTGTCAGGCGTGAAGAGCCCGGAGAAGCCGGCGGACGCGATCATCGTGCACCCCGACGTGCGCCGCAACCTGATGCGGATGCGCGCCGAGACGGAAGGGTGCCGCGCGCTCGGCGCCTGGGTCGCCCGCGCCCTCGACCGGCTGGAGCGGTCCAAGGACAAGGCCGTGCGCCAGGAGGCCGAGGATTTCTGCGCCCTGATGACGCCGGTGGTGAAGGCGCTGTTCACCGATCTGGCCTTCGAGAACGCCAGCCGTGGCGTGCAGGTCTACGGCGGCCACGGCTACATCCGCGACCACGGCGTCGAGCAGTTCGTCAGGGATAGCCGCATCGCGATGATCTACGAGGGCACCAACGGCATCCAGGCGCTCGACCTCGTCGGTCGCAAGCTGCCGGCGCACATGGGGCGATACCTGCGCACCTTCTTCCATCCCGTCTCGGCCTTCATCGAGGCGAACAGCGCCGACCCGCAGATCGGCGAGATGGTGAAGGGACTCTCCAGGGCCTTCGGCGCCCTGCAGCTCGCCACCGCCACCATCGCGCAGCGCGGCCTGCGCGACCCCGAGGAGGCCGGCGCCGCGGCGAGCGACTACCTCCGCCTGTTCGGGCTGGTGGCGCTGGCCTACCTGTGGGCGCGGGCGGCGAAGATCGCCCACGAGAAGATGCCGGCGGCGAACGGCGACGCCTCGTTCTACAGGGCGAAGCTCGCCACCGCGCAGTTCTTCTACGACCGCGTGCTGCCGGAGACCGCGGGGCTGTTCGCGGCGGTGAAGAGCGGCAAGGCGTCGACGATGGCGCTGGAGGAGGCGGCGTTCTGAGGCTGCGACTTTGAGGCTCAGGCGAGGTCGGAGAGCCAAGCCTCGACGCCAACGAGCGAGCGGAAATCGTCTAGGCTGCGGGCGTTGACCGACGGATGGGTGGCCGTGACCATGCCGGCGAGGGCGTGTCCGGGTCCGAGTTCGAGCGCGGCGACCATCCCGGCTTCGACGCAGGCCTCCAGGCAGCCCTGCCAGTCGATGGCTTGCGACACCTGTGCGGCGAGCTTGTCGAGCCCAAGCTCGACCTTGCGGACCGTGCCGGCATCGATGCCGCTGAGAAGGCGGAGCCGCGGGTCGATCCGTTCCGGCTCGATACGGCCCAGCGCTTCGCGGAAGCGTGGCACGGCGGCGGCGAGACGCGCGGTGTGCGAGGCGACGGCGACGGCGATCCGTCCCGACCGGGCGGCGCCCTGGGCCATCGCGTCTTCGCAGAGCGCATCGAGGTCGCACCATCGGCCGCCGACCACGAACATCTCGCCGGGATTGACGATCGCCACCGCGCAGGCGCGTGCTTCGCACAGCGCATCGACGGCGTCGCGGCGCAGTCCTCGCACGAAGGCGAGGCCGTCGCCGTCGTCGGAGGCCGCGTCCATCGCCTCGGCGCGGGTAATGGCAAGGTCGAGGATCATCGCCGGGTCGGCGAGGCCGGCGAGGCCCCAGGCCGCGAGTTCGCCGACGGAGTAGCCGGCGAGGATCAGCCGCGCCGGCAGGCGCTCGCGCAGGGCGGCGTGGGCGGCGAGCGCCTGCGTGCAGCACAGCACCTGGCCGGTGCGGTTGCCATGCAGGTCACCGCTGACGTCTCCACCGGCGCGCACCAACGCGCGAGGGTCGCGGCCGCGGAGCGCGGCGGTCGCGGCGGCGAACACGGGAGCCGCGGCGGGCGCGTCGGCGGTGAGGGCGAACATCTCCGGGTGCTGGTTGCCCTGGCCGGAGC
>CALMRL010000180.1 GCA_937873345.1 uncultured Beijerinckiaceae bacterium
GGCTGTAGCCGAGCGTCTGCGGGCGCTCGACCGGGCGCGTTACGGAAGGGTGGGGCAGGAAGGAGCAGTGCAGGGTGGTGCGGATGGCATCGCGCAGCCGCTGGCGCCGCTCGCCGCCGAGATCCGGCGGCTGTGGATCGGGCACGATGCGCCCGGACGGCCCGATGCCGGCTTGCCGCCGCTCGACGGCGATGCGCCGCCGCGGCGCACGCTTCTCGACCAGCTGCGCCGCGGGGGATCATAGCGGCGGCATGAGCAGCGAAGGGTGGGTATGTCCCGAGCGGCCGGCGGTGGCGGTGGTCGGCGCCGGTCCAGCGGGACTGATGGCGGCCGAGGTGCTGGCCGCCGGCGGAGCGGCGGTCACGGTCTACGAGCGCATGCCCTCGCCGGCGCGCAAGCTGCTGATGGCCGGGCGCGGCGGCCTCAACCTGACGCACGGCGAGCCGACATCGGCGTTTCGGGCCCGCTACGGCGCCGCTGAGGTGGGACTGATGCCGGCACTCGACGGCTTCGATCCGGCGGCGCTGCGCTTCTGGTGCCGCGACCTCGGCATCGACACCTTCGTCGGCACCAGCGGCCGCGTCTTCCCCGTCGCCTTCAAGGCGTCGCCGCTGCTGCGCCTCTGGCTCCGGCGGCTGGACGCCTCCGGCGTGCGCCTCTTCACCCGCCACCGCTGGATCGGCTTCCACGGCTGGCCATCGAAGGCCATGGCCCTGCGCTTCGAGACGCCGGAGGGCTCGGTGATCGTCCGCGCCGACGCCGCGGTGCTCGCCTGCGGTGGCGCCAGCTGGCCGCGGCTCGGCTCGGACGGCGCTTGGGTCGCGCCGCTGCGCGAGGCCGGCGTCGGCGTGGAGCGGCTGCGCCCGGCGAACTGCGGCTTCACTATCCCCTGGTCGGCGGCCTTCCGCGAGCGTTTCGCCGGCGAGCCGCTGAAGAACGTGCGGCTCGGCTTTGGCGACGCGACGAGCCGCGGCGACGCCATCGTCACCACCGCCGGACTGGAGGGCGGCGCGGTCTATCCGCTGGCGGCGGCGCTGCGCGACGCGATCGAGCGCGAAGGCGAGGCGATCCTGCACCTCGCGCTGCGTCCCGACCTGCCGCGCGACGCCCTTGCGGCGAAGCTCGCGAGGCGGCGGCCCAAGCAGAGCCTCGCCACCGCGCTGCGCAAGACGCTGAACCTCGCCCCCGTCGCCGTGGCGCTGTTGCGCGAGGCCTGCGGGGTTGACGCGATGCCGTCCGAGCCGGACGCCCTCGCCGCCCTGGTCAACGCCGTGCCGCTGCGCCTCGTCGCCCCGGCCTCGATGGAGCGCGCCATCTCCAGCGCTGGCGGCGTCGGCTTCGCCGAGGTGGACGGTCGTTTCATGCTGCGCGCCCGTCCCGGCACCTTCGTTGCCGGCGAGATGCTGGACTGGGAGGCGCCGACCGGGGGCTATCTCCTCCAGGCGTGCTTCGCCACCGGCGCCGCGGCGGCGCATGGGACACTCGCCTGGCTGCGCGAAAAGGGTCGCTGCTGAAGCGGCAGGACTCGGAGCGATTTGGTTGCGCCGGCCTCGTCTCCATCCTATAGCTCGACGCTTCCCTTTTCATCGTCGTCCTGCCTCGATCGCCCAGCCCCGACCCGCTGCGGACCCGGCGGACGGTCGAGGATCGCGCCAGGAGACACCGCCATGACCAACGCGCCGCTGATGCCCAAGGCGACCGCCGTCTGGCTCGTCGAGAACACCTCGCTGACGTTCGACCAGATCGCCGAGTTCTGTAAGCTGCACCCGCTCGAGGTGAAGGGCATCGCCGACGGCGAGGTCGCTGCCGGCATCAAGGGCCACGACCCGATCACCTCGAACCAGCTGTCGCGCGAGGAGATCGCCAAGGCGGAGAAGAACCCCGAGCATCAGCTGAAGATCGCGCAGTCCAAGGTGCGGCTGCCCGAGGTCAAGCCGCGCCGCGGCGCCCGCTACACCCCGCTGTCGCGCCGCCAGGACCGTCCCAACGCCATCCTCTGGCTGATCCGCAACCATCCCGAGCTGAAGGACGCGCAGGTGATGCGGCTCGCCGGCACCACCAAGACGACTCTGGAGGCGATCCGCTCGCGCACGCATTGGAACTCGGCGCAGCTGCAGCCGATGGACCCGGTGACGCTCGGCCTGTGCTCGCAGATCGAACTCGACTTCGAGGTCAATCGCGCTGCCAAGGACAGGCCGCAATCGGCCGAGCCCGCCGAACGCGGCCCGACCCTGGTGCCGGCCGAGATCACCACCGGCCCGCGCGAACCGCAGCGCGACGAAGAAGTGTCGGTGTTCGCCGACAGCCATCCCTCCTCGCGGCGCAACGAGGACGAGGACGACATCGACGTCGCATCCGTCTTCTCGAAGCTGAAAACGCTGCGCCGCGACGATTGACGCCGGCGGCGGCCGGTGTGGGAAAGGAAGGGCGGCATCGCGCGATGCCGCCCTTTTCACGTGCGGGCGGCGGCGGTTTCAGCGGGCGTTAACCGCAAGCCGACACAGTGTTTCCGTGCCCTCTTGGTGATCCCAGCCAAGGCGGATCAGCGCGGGCCCCGATGGACGAGCTCCTCAACGACTTCCTGGCCGAAACGACCGAGCACCTCGACGCGGCGAGCACACAGCTCGTGCAGTTCGAGAGCGAGCCGTCGAACTCGGCGATCGTCGCGAGCATCTTCCGGCTGGTCCACACCATCAAGGGCACCTGCGGGTTCCTGGGATTGACGCGGCTGGAGGCAATCGCCCATGTCGCCGAGGCGGCGATCAGCCGGCTGCGCGAGGGCCGCACGGCAACCCCCGAACTTGTCACCCTGATCCTCGCGGCGGTCGACCGCATCAAGCTGATCCTCAGCGAGATCGAGGCGAACGCCGCCGAGCCGGCCGGCGACGACGCCGACCTGATCGGCGCCCTGAATGCCTTCCTCATCGAGCCCGGCCGACCCGCCGCGCCGGCCCAGGGCTCTCACGGAGCCCGCGAGCCGCTGCCCCGGCGCTCGTCGCTGCTGCCCGATGCCTTCTCGGGGACCGAGCCGAGCCGGCCCGGCGAGCCGCCGAAGCGGTCCGAGACGATCCGCGTCGATGTTTCCTCGCTCGAGCGCATCATGGTGCTTGTTTCCGAGCTGGTGCTCACCCGCAACCAGCTGCTCGAGCTGCACCGCAAGCAGGAGGACGAGGCGGCCAAGGCGCCGATGCAGCGCCTGTCTGCCCTCACCAGCGACCTGCAGGATTCGGTGATGCGGGCGCGCATGCAGCCGCTCAGCCGGCTGTTCGCCCGGCTGCCGCGGCTGGTGCGCGAGTTGTCGGTTGAGACCGGCAAGAGGCTTTCCCTCATCGTCGACGGCGGCGAAACCGAGCTTGACCGGCAGCTGATCGAGGTGATCCGCGATCCCCTCACCCATATCCTGCGCAACGCCGCCGATCACGCCATCGAGCCGCCCGAGGACCGCCTCGCCGCCGGCAAGAGCGAGACGGGCACAATCCGCATCTCGGCGAGCCACGAGGCTGGCTACATCGCCGTCTCGGTCGCCGACGACGGCCGCGGCCTCGACGTCGAGAAGATCAAGGCGAAGGCGCTGGCGCGCGGCCTGATCGCGGCGAGCGAGATCGATGGAATCGCGCCCGAGGCGGTGTACCGCTTCATCTTCCTGCCGGGCTTCTCCACCGCCGCCACGGTGACGAACATCTCCGGGCGCGGCGTTGGCCTCGACGTGGTGCGCGAGAACATCGAGACGATCGGCGGCTCGATCAACGTGTCCTCGACCTTCGGCAAGGGCACCAGCTTCAACCTGAAAATCCCTCTGACGCTGGCGATCGCGCCGGCGCTGATCGTGCGCATCGCCGGCCATCGCTTCGCCCTGCCGCAGCAGTCGGTGATGGAGGCGATCGGTCTCGGCCCGGAGTCGAGCCACAGGATCGAGCGGGTGCAGGACTCGATGGTGCTGCGGCTGCGCGACAAGGTGCTGCCGCTCGTCGACTTCCGCGACGTCTTCAAGCTCGGCGACGGGGCCGGCGAGCGCGCCCCGGATTTAGCCGGCGAGCACGAAATGGCCGGCGGTCGGCTCGCCGTGATCATGCGCTTCGGCGCGCACTGCTTCGGCGTGCTCGTCGACAGCGTCGCCGACGTGCAGGAGATCGTGGTCAAGCCGCTCGGCGCCTCGCTCGCCCATCTCTACATGTTCTCGGGCCACACCATCCTCGGCGACGGCTCGGTGGTGCTGATCCTCGATCCCGTCGGCCTTGCCCGCACGCTTGGCCTCAGCCAGACGCTGGAGCTCGGGGTCCAGCACGTCGCCGAGCGCTTCATCCCGCCGCGCGAGAAGTCGCGGATGGTGCTGTTCAAGGCCGGCGAAGGCGCGCTCAAGGTTGTGCCGCTGTCGCTGATCTCGCGCATCGAATCGGCGGCGTCGGGCGCCACCGCCATCTCCGACGGCCGGCTGATGATGCAGCACCGCGGCTTCCTGATGCCGCTGCTGCCGATCACCGGCCTGCCGATCGCCGACATCGCGCATGAGCGGCCCGTGCTGGTGCTCGGCATCGGCGGCGAAAGCGTCGGGCTAGTCGTCGACGAGATCATCGACATCGTCGAGGACTTCCTCGACATCGAGATCGCCAGCGCCACGCCCGGCATCATCGGCTCCGCACGCATCGGCGACACGGTGGTCGAAATCATCGACATCTCGCACTTCGTGCGGATCGCCCGGCCGGACGCGCTGGCGCGCGGCGTGGTCAACCGCTTCTCCGTGCTGCTCGTCGACGATCGCCTATTCTTTCGCGACATGCTCGCGCCGATCCTGGCGGCGGCGGGCTTCCGCGTCACCACGGCAAGCTCGGGGCGCGACGCGCTGTTCCTGCTCGCCAAGGGGGCGATGTTCCACGCCGTGATCACCGACACCGACATGCCGGAGATGGACGGCTACACCCTGGCTCGCGAGATCCGTCGCAACCCGCGCAACCAGCGCCTGCCGGTGATCGCGCTGGCTGCCAACGCCGCCCCGATCACCGAAGAGGCGGCGGCGGCGGCCGGCATGTGCGGCGTCGTCGGCAAGTTCGACCGCAGCAGCCTGCTCACCCTGCTGCGCGCTAAGCTCGACGTGCAATCGCTCGGAACCCATGCGCTGGAGGAGCGGATCATCCGCGACTTCGCCGCCGGGGTCGTACCGACGGAGGCCGCGGCATGAGCCTGCAGGCGGCCCATTCCCCCTCCGCTCCGGCTCCGGCCGAGGACCTGCGCTGCTTCACCATCGTGTCGGAGAAGCGGATGGTCGGCCTGCCGGTGGAGACGAACCAGACGGTGTTCGAGATCGTCTCGGTGACGCCGGTGCCGCTGGCTCCGCCGGCGGTGCTCGGGCTGGTGAACCTGCGCGGCAAGATCGTCACCGCGGTCAGCTTGCGCCGCCGCCTCAAGGACGCCGCCTCCCCCGAGCCCTCCCGCCTTGCGGTCGGCCTCGACTACCGCGGTGAAAGCTTCGCCCTCGTCGTCGACGAGGTCGGCGACGTGATCTCGCTCGATGCCGGCTCGCAGATCGACAACCCGCCCCATCTCGGCGCGGAGGGCGTCAAGATCACGGCCGTGTACCGGCTGCCCGATGCCATCCTGCCCGTGCTCGACCTCGACTGGGTGTTCAGCTTCGGCGATCGGTGAGGCCGGCAAGGTGAGCAGCAAAGACCGGAACGCCACGACAATGACCGCAGCGACAGCGATGCGCCGGCACGGCGGGACCAAGGACGGGGGTGGCCGCCAGGTCCTGGTGGTCGACGACTCCAGGGTGATCCGCAAGGTCGCGCTTCGCATCGTCGAGGCCCTGGGCTTCGCCGGGCGCGAGGCGGAGAACGGGCTCGTCGCCCTTGAAGCCTGTCGCGCCGCGATGCCCGAGGCGGTGCTGCTCGACTGGAACATGCCGGTGATGGACGGGCTCGCCTTCCTCGAGGAACTGCGCAGGCTGCCCGGCGGCGCGCGCCCCAAAGTCGTCTTCTGCACCACCGAGAACGAGGTACCGCAGATCATGCGGGCGCTCGCCGCCGGTGCCGACGAATACGTGATGAAGCCGTTCGATCGCGAGATCATCGCCTCCAAGTTCGAGCAGGTCGGGCTGATCGGCTCGTGACCAGGATCGGCCGGGCAGGGTATGCCATGGAAGGCAGCCTTGCCGCGGCGCCGGCCATCGTCGCCATCGGCGCCTCGACGGGCGGGCCGCAGGCCCTGGTCGCCCTGCTGTCCCGCTTGGCGCCGATGCTGCGGCGGGATGCCAGCGCACCCGGCGGCAGGATCGGCGCGCTGCCGGTCTGCGTCACCCTGCACATGCCGCGCGACCTGATGCCGGTGATCGCCACCTACATCGCCAAACGTTGCCGGGTCGCGACGAGCGTCGTCGGCGATCCCTGTCGCCTCGGTGTCGGACGGGTTTACTTCGCTCCCGGCGACCGGCATCTCGGCTTCGAGCCCCGCGCCGATGGCATCGCCTTGGTGCCGCTCACCTCGCCCGAGCGCCGGAAGTCTGCGGTGGACGCGATGTTCGTCGGGGCGGCCGCCGGCTTCGGCCCGCGCGTCCTCGGCACCGTCCTATCCGGCATGGGCGAGGACGGAGTGTCGGGTTCGCGCGCCGTCGTCGCGGCAGGTGGAACGGTTCTGGCCCCAGACCGCGTCTCGTCCGCGGTCTGGGGCATGCCGGGCGCGGTCGTCCAGGCTGACCTCGCCCACGAGGTGATCGGACGCGTCGACGGCAGGCACGCCGACGCGGCGCCGCCGTGCCCGGCATCCCTTCTCGCTCTGGCCGGCCGCCCGACCGCGGGGGCACGGCGGTGAGCGCCGGTTTTGCTCAGGTCAAGCGCTTCTTGCGCGAAAGCTCCGGCCTCGCCATCGAGGAGGACAAGCGCTATTTCATCGAGGCGCGCCTGCGCCCGGTGCTGCGGGCGAACGGCCTCGCCGGTTTCGACGAACTCGCCCTCGCCCTGCAGCGCGACCGCCGTTCGGAGCTCGCTCGGACGGTGGCCGAGACCCTGACGATCAACGAGACCTCGTTCTTCCGCGACCGCTCGCTGTTCGCCGCGCTGGCCGACCGGCTTCTGCCGCGGCTCTTCTCTGCCAGGGCCGAGACGCGGCGCCTGCGCATCTGGTGCGCCGGCTGCTCCACCGGCCAGGAGCCCTATTCCGTCGCCATGGTGGTCGACGAGGCGCTGCGCGCCCATCCCGGCTTCCGTGTCGAGATCCTGGCGACTGACCTGTCGCGCGCCGTGATCGAGCAGGCGCAGCGCGGCGCCTACAGCCAGTTCGAGGTGCAGCGTGGCCTGCCGGTGACGCTGCTGCTGCGCCATTTCACCCGGCGCGACGACCTTTGGCAGGTCAACGACGCGCTGCGCTCGCGCGTCACCTTCAAGGTCGGCAACCTGCTGTCGATCCCGCATGATGCGGGATCGATCGACCTCGTGTTCTGCCGCAACGTGCTGTTCTACTTCGAAGCCGAGCGCAGACGCGGCGTGCTGCACCGTCTCGCCGAGGTGCTGGCTTCGGACGGCAGGCTGGTGCTCGGAGGCGCCGAGCGCATCGCCGATCTGTGTCCGCAGCTGCAGGCCGACCCCCTGACGTCGTTCATCTTCGAACGTGCTCCGGCGAGCCGCCCCGATCGTCGCGCCTGAGGCGGCGACGCGATCCGCCAAAGTAACGCTGCGAAAAGCGCGCCGGCAGTTTCCGGAAAACCCAATCAAGCGTGGGAGGCGACGGCATCGAGCCGAAGCCGAGAGTCGGCGCGATGTTTCGGATGCCCGATCCCGGCACGAGGTCGTCCGCCGAAAAGGAAAGGCCCGCGCTCGGTGGAGCGCGGGCCGGTGATCCTCCGCCGATGGTCAGGCGGTGATGCGGTCGTCATCCTCACTCGGTTCGCGCAGCACGTAGCCGCGGCCCCACACCGTCTCGATGTAATTGCGGCCCGAGCTGGCGTTGGCGAGCTTCTTCCTGAGCTTGCAGATGAACACGTCGATGATCTTGAGTTCCGGCTCGTCCATGCCGCCGTAGAGGTGGTTGAGGAACATCTCCTTCGTCAACGTCGTGCCCTTGCGCAGCGAAAGGAGCTCCAGCATCTGGTACTCCTTGCCGGTGAGATGGACGCGGGCGCCGGACACCTCGACGGTCTTCTGGTCGAGGTTGACGATCAGGTCGCCGGTGGTGATCACCGACTGGGCGTGGCCCTTCGAACGGCGCACGATGGCGTGGATGCGCGCCACCATCTCGTCCTTGTGGAACGGCTTGGTCAGGTAGTCGTCGGCGCCGAAGCCGAGCCCCTTCACCTTGTCCTCGATGCCGGCGAGACCGGACAGGATCAGGATCGGCGTCTTCACCTTGGCGACGCGCAGCGTGCGCAGCACCTCGTAGCCCGACATGTCAGGCAGGTTCAGGTCGAGCAGGATGATGTCGTAGTCGTAGAGTTTGCCGAGGTCGATGCCCTCCTCGCCGAGGTCGGTCGTGTAGACGTTGAAGTTCTCGGACTTCAGCATCAGCTCGATGGATTGCGCGGTGGCGCTGTCATCCTCGATCAAAAGAACGCGCATGTCCCGCCCCCTGCCTGCCCGTGTCGGCCAGCGAATTCGCTCATTGCAGGGTGCGGTGGCCGCCGTCCGGGTTCCCCCGCCGCGACCCCCCGGTCACGGGCATAGAGCCCGAACGTCGTTGCCCGGACGAGCCGGCCGCACCCTGATCTTCATCAACCTTAACGGACATTGGTAAAAGCCGATTTAACGCGCGGCGGATCGGTGCGGAAATCGCCGGCCGCAGGATGGAGGTGGACGCGACGCTCGGCATGATGGTTGGCATGGGCTCGCGGGCGCTTGGTGATCGAGGACGCGGGTACCAAGGATATGGATGCCCGGATGCGGGCTGATGAACACGGGCCCATGGACGCAGGCAAACGGACGCAAGGCGACGACGGCACCGGCGGGCATGCCGGTGCTCGAACACCATCGAGATGCGGAACGGGCAGGGTGTCAGGCGCCGCCGCACGGCTCTCGCGAGGCCGCTCGAATCAGCGCTGCTGCTATTATGGCACGGTGCCCGCGCGTGGCCAGCGGGCAATCGGTTCGCCGCGCGCAAAGGCGGCAACGGTAACAAAGACGCAACTTCCCGCTGGCAGGATCGTCCCTGTCTCGCGGAAATCTATTAAAAACCAATAGGTTGGTTCAGCCTGTCGTCGCGGAGTTGCGTATGAAATCGCGAGATTCACAGTTGCGCCTGAGGCGCTTCCAGGCTGACGACAAGCGTCGGCGCGTGGTGCAGATCGAGACCATGGTCGCGGAGTTCCTGCGGATCGCCGGCGATCTCGACCGAGAGATCGCCACCGAGGAGCAGCGCTCCGGCATCGCCGACCTCGGCCACTTCGCCTATCCCACCTACGCGCGGGCTGCGCGGACCCGTCGCGAGAATCTGCTGCGCTCGGCGGCCGAGCTGAAGGACCAGCTCAACGACGCCAAGGACCAACTGGAGGCGGCGCAGGCCGAACTCGCCAAGGTGCAGGGGCTGGAAGGCCGCGAGAAGGCGACCGAGCGGGCCGAGTTCCCGGCTCCCGCGGCGATGATGGAGGGGACGATCGGCCTGCGCGCCGCCCAGGCCTAGCACTCCAGCTGCGTTTTCGTGGATGTTCTGGTTCCAAGCGGCGCCATGGCTGGCGCATCATGGTCGGCTGGGGCATCGGGCGGGGCGACGCCGGAGCTGTGGGCGGCGTCGCTGCGCGAGGTGAAGGGGCGGATGTAGCCGCTGTTCATCCAGGAGCGGGTTAGCCGCTTCCGCCGGGGCGTTCGCCCACGCAGCGCCCAGCGCCTCGTAATGGCGTTCTTCTGGCCGATCTTGACTTCATCCCGTGGCTGCGTTCCGGACAGGCTCCGCCATCACAGCTCCATGGCGATGTCGGGCGGCAGGGCGGCGGCGATCGCCTCGATCCGGGCGGGGCAAATCCTTTTGAAAACGGCGATGGCGCGGTCGTCTTGCGCGTGACGCTGCAGCCGGACGGACCGCTTGCGAGTGCCAAGCCGCCGTAGCTCGCGTCCCACCGCGGCTTCATCGAGGCTGATGCGGATCGCGATGCTCGTCGCGGATGTTCCTCATCCGCCTCACCGGACCAGCTCGCAGCTCTCCCGGCAAGCGCACGAGCCACGCTCGGTTCAAATTGGTGGAAGCGGATGGGCGACGTCGATCAGCGCCAGCGCCTCCGCGGCATCGAGCCGGCCGTCGTACAATGCCCGGCCCGTGATAGCGCCGTCGAGCACCGCGCAGTCCGGCTCCAGCAGGCGGCGCACGTCGTCGAGCGATGCCAGGCCGCCCGAGGCGATCACCGGGACCGGCACGGCGTGGGCGAGCGTCAGCGTCGCCTCGATGTTGAGGCCGGCGAGCACGCCGTCGCGATCGATGTCGGTGTAGACGATCGCCGCGACGCCGACGTCGGCGAAGCGCCGGCCCAGCTCGATGGCGGACAGGGCGGACGCCTCGGCCCAGCCTTCCACGGCGACGCGGCCGCCGCGGGCGTCGATGCCGACCGCCACGCGTCCGGGATGGGCGCGGGCGGCCTCGCGCACGAAGCCTGGGTCGCGCACCGCCGCCGTGCCGATGATGACGCGGCCGACGCCTTTCGCGAGCCAGCCTTCCAGCGTGGGCATGTCGCGGATGCCGCCGCCGCGCTGCACCGGCATCGTCACCGCCGCGAGGATGGCCTCGACGGCGCGGGCGTTCATCGGCTTGCCGGCAAAGGCGCCGTCGAGGTCGACGACGTGGAGATGCGTGAAGCCCTGGGCCTCGAAGGCCGCGGCCTGCGCGGCGGGGTCGTCGTTGAAGACGGTGGCCTGCCCCATGTCGCCGAGGCGCAGGCGCACGCACTGGCCGCCCTTGAGGTCGATCGCGGGATAGAGCTTCACGGCGAGGTGTCCGGGTTGACGGGCCCGCGCGGCCCTAAGCAGGTTTCGCAAAGGTGCCCCGCGGTTTTGCGATGGAAACCTGCGGCATACCGATAGGCTAAGCGGGTGAAGCGTTGGCCTGCCAACGTGAACCTGCTTAGGGCACCCAGCGCAGGAAGTTGGCGATCAGGGCGAGCCCCAGCGCCTGGCTCTTCTCCGGGTGGAACTGCGTGCCGACGATGTTGCCGCGCCCGACGATCGCGCCGACCGCGCCGCCGTAGTCGGTCGTCGCCACCGTGTCGGCCTCCTCGGCGGCGCGGAAGGCGTAGGAGTGCACGAAATAGGCGTGCCAGCCCTCCGGCCCGGTCGGGATGCCGTCGAGGAGCGGATGCGAGCGGCGCTGGTCGAGCGTGTTCCAGCCCATGTGCGGGAC
>CALMRL010000181.1:0-3698 GCA_937873345.1 uncultured Beijerinckiaceae bacterium
CTGCACGCGGACGTCGCCGCCCTGGAGGAGGCCGGTCTGCTCCTCGCGCCCTTTCCGCACAGCATGGGTGGCGACGGCTTGGGGTTCGGCGCCGACCCGCTCCACGACGTGCTCATCGCGATCGGGCGCGGCAGCTTGCCTCTCGGGCGTCTCTACGAGGGGCACGTCAACGCCGTCGTGCTGGTGCGGCGCTACGGGTCGGCGGCGAACCTCGAGCTGATGCTGGAGGAAGCGCGCGCCGGCCACCTGAGCGGCGTCTGGATGGCCGGGCAGCCCCTGCGCCTTGAGGGTACGCGGCTCGACGGCCACAAGATCCTCGCCTCCGGCTGCGGGCTCGTGCGGCGACCGCTCGTCGCCGCCGACACCGCCGCCGGCTCGCAGATGCTGATTCCGCGCGTCGACGCAGGCCGCATGGACGCCGCGGGCTGGACTGCGCAGGGCATGCGCGCGACCGCGACCGGCACGGTGGACTTCTCCGGCATCGCCGTCGCCGCGGACGAGGTCGTCGGGCGATGCGGCGACTACCTCCGGCCGCCGTACTTCCGCGGCGGGGCTTGGCGCGTCATCGCGGTGCAACTCGGCGGCGTGCTCGGGCTGATGGAGGCCTACCGCGAACAGCTCGCCGCGAGCCCGCACCGCGAGCACCCGCTGCAGCTCGCTCGCTACGGCGAGGCGTTGATCGCGGCCGAGACGGCGCGACTGTGGGTCCGCCGGGCTGCGAGCCTGGCCGAGGATGGCGAGACGGAGGCCGCGGACACCTACGTCGATCTAGCGCGCAACGCCTTCGAGGCGGCGGCTCTCAGGGTGATCGCGTTGGTGCAGAAGGCGCTCGGCCTCGGCGCCTTCCTGCGGCCGAACCCCATCGAGCGCATCAGCCGCGACCTCGCGACCTACCTGCGCCAGCCCGCGCTCGACGTGTCGCTGATGTCGGCGGCCTCCTTCCACCTGCGCGGCTCCCCGCCGGCCGACCCGCGGTGACGGCGGAAGAGTTTTTCGCGCAGGCGCGCGCCCTGCCGATCGCCGACCTCGACACGATACTGCGCGGTGGCGGCCTGCTGGTCGTCGCACCGCATCCCGACGACGAGAGCCTGGGGGTCGGCGGGCTGATCGCGACCGCTCGCGCGGCCGGCGCCGACGTCCGCCTCGCCGTGCTCTCCGACGGTGTCGGCTCGCATCCGAACTCGGTGAGCCACTTGCCGGAGCGGCTGCGGGACCTGCGCGAGGCCGAGACCCGCGCCGCCGCCGCCGTGCTCGGGCTCGCGGAGGAGGCCGTCACCTTCCTGCGCCTGCCCGACCGCGCCGTCCCGGTCGACGGACCGGCGGCCGGCCGCGCGCGTGAAATTCTCGCCATGCTCGCCGATGACTGCCGTGCCGGCGCGGTCTGCGTCACCTGGGAGCATGATCCGCACTGCGATCACGAGGCGGCGGCACGCCTCGTCGCCGCCACTGACTTCGGAAAGGCCGGGCTCTACGCCTATCCCGTCTGGGGCTGGACCTTGCCGCCGGACCGCGATGTCGGCCCGGCACCTGCAGGGGTGAGGATCGGGATCGCGGCGCATCGGGCGGCCAAGGCGGCGGCCATCGCGGCCCACCGCTCGCAACACGGCGAGGTGGTCGCCGACGATCCCTCCGGCTTCCGGCTGCAGCCGGCTATGCTCGCCCACTTCGCCGGAGCCTATGAAATCCTGATCGAGATGAGGTCACGATGAGCCGCTTCACGCACACCATGCCGTCCTCGTACTTCGATGGGCTCTACGCCGACGACGCCGATCCCTGGGACTTCGCCACCAGCGACTACGAGCGCGAGAAGTACGCGGCGACGCTCGCCGCGCTGCCACGCGAGCGCTACGCCGCGGCGCTGGAGGTCGGTTGCTCGATCGGGGTGCTGACGCGCCAGCTTGCGGGTCGAACCGCCGATCTGCTGTCGCTCGACATCGCCGAGCGGGCGCTCGACCAGGCGCGCGAGCGCTGCCGCGACCTCTCCCACGTCCGCTTCGCCCGCATGGGCGTGCCCAGCGACTGGCCGAAGGGCCGCTTCGATTTCATCTTGCTGTCGGAGGTCGTGTATTATCTCGACCGCGGCGACGTTGCGCGGCTTGCCGAACGCATCGCTTCTGCACTGCACCCTGACGCCGATATCCTTCTGGTGCATTGGCTCGGTGCCACCAACTACGCGCTCACCGGCGACGAAGCGGTGGACTGCTTCACCGCTGCGGCGGCTCCCTTCGCGCAGGTCCGGGCACGATCCCGAACGGAGCACTACCGCCTCGATCTCCTGCGCGGAACCGGCGCAACGCCTTGAGAAGGAACTCGGCGAGCCGGATCTGCCGAGGCAGGCGCGACGGCGGCAGGGGGCGATAGGCGAGCTGCGGGCTTGCCGCCTCGATCGCCGCATGGGCGTGGCTGAAGCTCGGCAGGATGGCCGCCGCCGCAGCCGTCGCCGACGGCAGGCCGCGCACCGACGGCCACAGCCTTCCGGCGTGCAGTCGGTCGTCGGCGTAGGCGCGGCGCAGCCAACGTCGCCACAGCACGCGGCGCAAGGCGCGATCGAGCCGCTCCAGCCGATCGTCGCAGAGGCTGTCGGGCCGCTCGCAGCGCAGCCGCATCGTGTCGGCGGCGCCGCCCACTGCCCGGCCTTCGAGGCGGCCGGACGTGGTCACCACGATACCTGGGTCTTGGCGCACGACGAAATTGGCCTGCCGCAGCGCCTCGACGAAGGCCCGATCCTCGCCCGCAGGCAGCGGCGGCATGCCCCCGACCGTCTCGTAGGCGCGCCGGCGCACGGCGAGGCTGGCGCCTGATCGCGTCCAGTGGCACGGCCAGGGATTGCCGGGCTCGGGGTCGAGGCGGGCGCCGATCTCGGTCAGCAGCTCTTCGTAGCGCGCCTCCAGCCGACCGCGGTCGTGCAGGCTCGTGGGCAGCAGCGCCGCCTCCTGCGGGTCGAGGGCGATGCGGCCGGCGACCGCGTCGGCACCTGCCGCCACGATGGCGAGCGAGCGCGCGACCCAATCCGGCTCGACGCGACTGTCGGCATCGGTGGTCAGCACCATGCCGTCCGCAGAGCCGCTCTCGGCGAGCCACAGCGCCGCGGCGTCCATCGCCTGCCGCCGCGCCCAGCCGGCGCAGGCGACCACGTCGCTCACCTCGATGACCCGCAGGGGTTGGAACAGCCCGTCGGGCAGCGAGGCGATCGTCTCAGAGACGACGCAAGCCGTATCGTCGGTGCAGTTGTTGAGGAACAGCAGGATGCCGAAGCTGCCCGGCGCCAGCCCGGCCTGCGCCGCCAGCGCTTGCAAGCAGGCTGCGACCCGCTGGCGCTCGTTGCGGATGGGAACCGCCACGACCGCCGACAATTCGTCGGGCAAGCAGACCGGGCGGCTGATCTCGTCCGCCGTTGCAGTCGACCTAGTCACTCGCCGTCCTTGATCCCGACCGTCATTCCCACAAGTATCTCGACCGGACGCTTGACGTTTCCAGCTACCAAATTGGCGCAGAAAGGGATGGGTTGCGCACGAACATCGCGCTCGACACCCTGAACTTCGCGTTGGCAGGAGCCCGCGAGGGCTTCGGGCCGTTCCTCGGGGTCTTCCTCCAGGCGCGCGGCTTCGATCCCGCCGCGACCGGCGTTGCCATGTCGCTCGCCGGCGCCAGCGGGTTGGTGGCGACGACGCCGATCGGCGCGGCGATCGACAGGACGG
>CALMRL010000181.1:3708-4271 GCA_937873345.1 uncultured Beijerinckiaceae bacterium
GCGCAAGCGCACCGCGATGCTGCTCGCCGTCACCGCGATCGCGGTCGGCGCCGTGCTCATCGTCGCGACGCGGCACCTCTGGCTGATCGGCACGGCGCAGCTGCTGATCGGCCTCGGCGACACGGCGATCGCGCCGCTCATCGCCGCGCTCACCCTCGGCCTCGTCGGCAAGGCCGCCTTCGCCGACCGGATGTCGCGCAACGAGGCGTGGAACCACGCCGGCAACGCCGCCAATGCCTTGATCGCGGCCGCGCTCGGCTACACCCTCGGCCTCGGATGGGTCGCGCTCGCCATCGTCGTCAAGTCCCTCGCCTCCGCGCTCGCCCTCGCCGGCATCCATCCCGCCACCATCGATCACGCGCAGGCGCGCAGCGGCGAGGCGGACGAGCGCCCGACCCTGCGCGCGCTCGCGGGGATACCCGCCCTGCTGCTGCTTGCCGCGATCACCCTGCTGTTCCAGACGGCGAGTGGCGCGCAGGCGCCATTCCTCGCGCAGGCGCGCACCGCCGCCGGCAGCAATCCCAGCCTGACCACCGGCGCGATCGTGGTGATCGCCCGCGCCG
>CALMRL010000182.1 GCA_937873345.1 uncultured Beijerinckiaceae bacterium
CGCTCGGCAATGAACGCGCCGTTTCCCGCCTGGATCGCCGCCGCCATCGCGCCGCCGGCCGACAGGCCGCAGATGGTGACGCCGGCGGGGTCGGCGCCGCGCTCGGCGATCGCCCACTCCACCATCTCCCCGATCGAGGCGACCTCGCCCTGCCCACGCGTCACGTCGTCCGGCTCGAACCAGGAGAAGCAGGTCTTCGCATTGTTGGCGGCCGTCTGCTCGGGGTAGAGCACGAGGAAGCCGTGCTCGGCGGCGAGGCGCGACCAGCCCGATGCCGCATCAAAGCCGGCGGCGGTCTGGCCGCAGCCGTGCAGCACCACCACGAGGGGAGCCCGGCGGGGCCGGTCCGCCGGCTCGAAGAGGTGGCAACGCAACGCGCCCGGATTGCGGCCGAAGTCGGCGACCGGGCGCAGGCCCGATGCGGGAGGCGCCGGAGAAGGCGCCTCGACGACGGAATGAGAGAGACCGTCTCTGCGTGCCATCAGTGCGAGCCTGCCATTCGCCGCGTCAATCTATGTCACGCTCATGTTGCGATGCAGCATGAAGCGTTCGCGGTCACCTTCGTTCCCCGCGACGAGGCACCGTACGGTCCCGCTGCGCCCGGCGAACCCATCGATCTTACAGGACGGTAAACCCGCCATGACGGCGCTGCCGCATTGGCATGACCTGCCCGACGAACCGGTCGGTGTAGCTGCATGACTGTTGACGGTATGCGAATTATGTAGCTGCATAACGCCATGGCGATCACGTTCGATCCTGCGAAACGTGATCGGACCCTCGAGGTCCGCGGTCTCGAGTTCGCCGACGCGGAGGTTGTGTTCGCCGGTCCGACCTTCACCTTCGAGGATGAGCGCGAGGACTACAGCGAGCGCCGCTTCGTCACCTTCGGGTTGCTGGTCGGGCGCCTCGTCGCGGTGTGCTGGACGCCGCGGGGCGAGGACCAGCACGTCTTCAGCATGCGGAAGGCCAATGAGCGCGAGCAGAAAAGATACATCCCCCACCTCGCCGGATGAGATCGGCAGCGACCTTGCCAGGGTCGACGCCTACGCGAACACCGCGGCGGACTACGATGACATTCCCGACATGGCGGATCGCGATCCCGCCGAGGGCCTCCTTCAAGCCGCCGGCGTTCCCCGCATCGGCCGCCCTCCGCTCGGAGCACATGCCAAGAAGCAGGTGACGCTGCGGCTTGACCGGGAGGTGCTGGACCGCTTCCGCGGGCGCGGCGCCGGCTGGCAAGGCCGGATCAACAAGGTGCTGCGCGACCGCTCCGCCCCGTTTCGCAAGATCAGAGAAGAGGAGCTGTCGGCCGAGAGCGTCAGCCTCGGCCTGATGCGTGCCGACGACGGCACCGTGATGGGTCGCATCGCGGGCCTGCGTGTGACAGCCTCCGGCCTGGAAAGCTTCATGGCGGACCTGCCGGCCGGCGAGGCCGTTGCCAAGGCTGCGGCGCTCAGCGGCGGCGTGGTGCACGTCATCGATCCCGATGCCCTGTGGGATGCGGCCTGGGGCGAACTGAACGGGGTGTGAATTGGCCGGCGCGACAAATCTTGCCGGGTGGTGGGCCGGGCAGGACTTGAACCTGCAACCAGACCGTTATGAGCGGCCGGCTCTAACCATTGAGCTACCGGCCCGCGCCGTGGCACGGGAGTGATGCGGCTTAGACTGTTTTCCGAGCGGCTGGCAACCGATGCGATCGGCCGTCATGACGAGCGCGCCGGGGCCTCGGCCGGCGCCGGGCGTCAGGGAAGGGTCAGGACGGGGCGCGCTGCGCCATGCGCGCGAGCGACTGCAAGGGTGCGTCAGCGGACGGCAGGGCGCCGCGCAGCTGCCAGGCGAAGGCGCGGTCGGGAGCACGGTCGCGCTCGGTCGTCTGGTCGAAGGCGCCGCCCTCGGGCGCGAAGCTCAGCAGCGTGACGAGCACGAGGAAGGTGGCCGCGCTGCCGACCGCCAGGGTGGCGCTCGACAAAGAGCGCAGGGCGGACCGCGATCCCGGGGCCGGCACGACAGATGCTCGATCGAGCCATGCAATCACCACCGCCCCGGCCTCCATCGTGCCCGCCGCGACGATGCCCGGCGCGGCGTGAAGGCATCCTTGCCGGACGTCGTGCAATTCAACGCGACGGCCGTCACGGACGCGGTCGGCCGCCGCTATGGTGAACGTCGCCTTGCCGGGCGTCGCGCCCGGTCCGGGCAGCCGGGGCCGCGGCCGAACGTGCAGCCAAGCGTGCGGCAAGGCCTCAGGCCGCCTGGCGCTTCGGCGCGATCAGCTTGCGGTTGACCATCGCCTCGGCGATCTGAATGGCGTTCAAGGCCGCGCCCTTGCGCAGGTTATCGGCGACGCACCACAGCACCAACCCGTTGTCGACGGTCGGGTCGTCGCGGATGCGCGAGATGTAGGTGGCGTCCTCGCCCGCCGCCTCGTGAGGGGTGATGTAGCCACCCTTCTCGCGCTTGTCGATGACGAGGCAGCCCGGCGCCTCGCGCAGGATGTCGCGCGCCTCGTCGGCCGAGATCGGGTGCTCGAACTCGATCGACACGGCCTCGGAATGGCCGATGAAGACGGGCACCCGCACACAGGTCGCGGAGAGCTTGATCTTGGGGTCGAGGATCTTCTTGGTCTCGACCACCATCTTCCACTCTTCCTTGGTGTAGCCGTCCTCCATGAAGACGTCGATCTCGGGGATCACGTTGAAGGCGATGCGCTTGGGGAATTGCTGCGACTGCACGGGGTCGGAGACGAACACCGCGCGGGTCTGGGCGAACAGCTCGTCCATCGCCTCCTTGCCGGCGCCCGACACCGACTGGTAGGTCGACACCACCACCCGCCTGATCGTGGCGCGATCGTGCAGCGGCTTCAGCGCCACCACGAGTTGCGCCGTCGAGCAGTTCGGGTTGGCGACGATGTTCTTCTTGCGAAAGCCGTCGAGGGCGTGGGCATTCACCTCCGGCACCACCAGCGGCACGTCGGGGTCCATCCGCCAAACCGAGGAGTTGTCGATCACCACCGCGCCCTTGGCGGCGATGCGCGGCGACCATTCCTTCGACACGGTGCCGCCGGCCGACATCAGGCAGATGTCGGTGCCGGAGAAGTCGTAAGTGTCGAGCACCTTGCACTTCAGCGTCCTGTCGCCGAACGACACGGCGGTGTGCTGCGAGCGCGGTGAAGCCAGCGCCACCACCTCGTCGGCGGGGAAGCGGCGCTCGGCGAGGATGTCGAGCATTTCGCGGCCGACGTTGCCTGTGGCGCCGACGACGGCGACGGTGAAACCCATTCGAGCGCTCCGGGGCGCCGGAACCTGGCGCGGATCAAGGTGAGGCGCTGCCTGGGAGCGCTGCTACGCTGCTCTATCCCGCGGGGCGAGGGCGACTCAAGGTCTCGCGCGACACCGGAGTCCAGGTCCGCCGGCATCGGCAAGACTGTCACAGGAACGCGATGTTTACCCCATGAGGGTAGGCGTGAAACCAACTCTGAACCATCCGACGATTATGGTGTTAATGAGGTATCCGATGGGGGTCGGGTGAGGGGATCGCGAACAATGACGAAGAAGATCGTTTCGGCGGGGGTCGCTCCCGCAAGGCTTTTGGCCTGCCTCGTGCTGGTCGGCGCCGTGACCGGCTTGACGCAGGACGCTTTTGCTCAGAAGCGTCGCGCGCCTGCCCTGCCGCAGGCGGCCGACCTCGGCGAGCGAATTCCGCTCACCGTCAACCGCCGTTCCTGGCTCGACTCCGGCAATGCCGTGAGCACCACCGGGACCCTCGGGCCGTCCTACGTCGCGGCGAACACTGCCCTCAACAGGACGCAGGACCGCATCTTCGCGCCCGACGGCTTCGGCAACGACGTGATCCGCAACAATCCGCTCGACGTGCCCGGCCGTTCGCAGCCGCTCGTCGAGGGCTCAACCCTTCCGAACGGCCGAGTCGCGGTCGACAACGTGTTGCTGCCGCAGAATTACTACCTCAACCCGACGCCGGACCTGCCGTTCGGCCGCTGACGGTTCACCCCGCAGCCGATCCGCTGTCACGCGGCGCGCGGCTTTGCTAACAGGGCGGCCATGCGTCGCCCCGTTTGCTACGACATCACTCGACTGCTGACGCGCATCCTCAACGCGACGCCGAACGGCATCGACCGCGTTGACCACGCGCTGGCGCAGCATTTCCTCGCCGGCGAAGCCGAAGCGACGTTCGGCGCCGCCTATCTCGGCCTCGGCTCGCGCCTCCTGCAAGGCGTTGCTGCCCGCGAGGCGGTGAATGGCATCGCCGCACACTGGGGCGAGACCGGCCTGGAGCCGGAGGACGACTCGGTCTACCGCTTCGTCGCAGACTGGCTGGCCGGCGGCCGGCACGGCTCGCTGCCGCGGCGCAGGCGTCGCCGCCCCGGCCTCCCCTTCCCCGTCTCCGCGCTGGTGGGCTGGGCCGGGCGCTACGGCCTGCCGCTCGCCTCGACGCCGCGCCGCGATCTGCCGCGCAACGCCGTCTACCTCAACGTCTCACAGTTCCCGCTGTGGATGACCTCGCCCTTCACCTGGCTCGAGGAACGGCGCGACGTGCGCGCCGCGTTCTTCGTCCACGACCTCCTGCCGATCGACCTGCCGGAGTATTTCCGCGTCGCCGAGTTCGAACGGCACCACAACCGGATGCGATCCGTCGCCCGTTTCGCCTCCGCCGCGATCGTCACCACCCGCACCGTCGCCGACAGCCTGGAGGCGCATCTCGCCGAACTTGGCCGCCACGACCTGCCGGTGTTCGTCGCGCCGACGCCGATCGCGCCGATCTTCGCCGCGCCCCGCCGGGTCGAGCCGGCGCTCGCCCGCCACCCCTTCTTCGTGCTGTGCTCGACGATCGAGCCGCGCAAGAACCACCTGATGATCCTTGCGGTGTGGCGGGCGCTGGCCGGCCTGATGGGGCGCGACACGCCGAAGCTTGTGCTGGTCGGTACGCGGGGCTGGCACTACGATCCGATCATCGACCTGATCGAGCGCTCGCCGGCGTTGCGCGACCACGTCGTCGAAGTCAACGGCCTGTCGACCCCCGGCCTGAAGCGGCTGATCGACAACGCCCAGGCCGTGCTGATGCCGAGCTTCGGCGAGGGCTACGGCCTGCCGGTGCACGAGGCGCTGACCGCCGGCACCCCGGTCATCGCCTCCGACGTGTCGGCCTTCCGCGAGATCGAGGCGGCGGGCGATGCGCTGACCCTGCTGTCGCCGTTGAACGGCGACGCTTGGCTCGCCGAGGTGCGGCGCCGCGCCGCGATGCCGAGGGGCGGGGCGGAGGAAGGACGCCGTCCTCCCTCGGACTGGCCGAGCTACTTCGCCGCGCTCGACGCCTTCCTCGCGGGGCTCTGAGCGGCCGGCGTCGCGCCCTCGCGGCTTCACATCTTCGGTCGTAGCTCGCGGAGGCCGATCGCGACGCGGGCGGCGAACACCGCGACGAACATCAAGCCGGCGAACAGGATGATCCCGTCGTAGGCCGTGAAGGTGACGCCGCCCACGCTCCAGCCGCCGACGCCGACGAGCGCGACCGCCGTGTTGATCGCGATCAGGCAGAGGCGCAGCTCGGTCGGGCCGAAGCCGAGGAACGACAGCTGGAACATCCCCGACAGATGGTTGGAGATGAACACGTACATGCAGAGCATGAAGTAGCCGGTGAGCGCGAACAGCGAGACGTCCATCCGCACGGCGGTGGTCAGGCCGAGCCCGACCATCATCACGAGGTTGTTCAAGGCGTCCACCGTGTGGTCGAGGAAATAGCCGTAGGTCGGCCGCTCGATGCCGCGGAAGCGCGCCAGGCTGCCGTCGAGCGAATCCCCGAACCAGTTCACGACGAAGCCAAGCGAGGCGAGCCAAAGGAAGCGCGCGTCGTACCGGCTCGCGAGATACGAGGCGAAGACGAGCACGGCGCCGAAGACGCTGAGCGCCGTCAGGCCGTCCGGCGTCACGGCGCGGGGCAGGCGCGAGCACAGGAAGGTGAGGAGCTGACGCTCCCGGCGAGCCACCACGTTGAGCTGGATGCGCGTCACGCGGAAGGTGCCTGTGGCTGATGTCATTGCGAAGGGAGGTCCAAACTTCGTTGCGCCGGCGGTGGAGGCCGCCCGGCGGGGGACATGCCCGGCATCGGACCCGGAGGGCAAGCCATGCGATGTCCCGTTGCGCCCGTCGCCGGCGGCGGCCGCGTAGGATCCCGCGCCGAGACGCGTTGGCGCGGGTGCGTTCACGTTGAGTTAAGCTTGCGTGGAGGATTGATAGACCGGTCCCGCGTTTGAATTTGGGCGCGACGGATCGAGCGGCGACCCGCCGTCTCGTTCATACAAGCGAATACGCCGAAGCTGCCATGCAGCGTTGGGCCCCGGTTTGGAGCAAGAAAAGCCGGAATCGGCAGGCATGTCGGGGAAGTGGTGGGAGAGCTGCCGTCGCGCGCCGGCGCGGATCTCTCGCACGGCGGCGGAGCAACAATCGGCATCGAAATTGCCGCAAGTCTAGCGAACGTCTGCCGGCTCCTTTAAGGAGTCCTTGTTTTGGTGCGCTGCACAACGAAAGGTGCGTTCCCGCATGAGGCGTCAGACCGCCGGCCTTGAAGTCAGCAGCCGTGGAGCGTTGCAGGATATCGTCGCCCGTCGAATGGAGGCCGAACGCAAGGCGGCCCGCCTCCCCGAACGCGACAGCAATCCCTTCGCCCAGTCGACCGATTTCGGCACGCTGCCCGGCATGCAGGAGCTGAAGCTGCAGCGCTCGGCAGCCGAACACATCGGCCTCGCCAACCCCTTCTTCCGCGTCCACGAGGCGCGTGCCGGCGCCACCACGCAGATCGGCGGCAAGTCCTTCATCAACTTCTCGTCCTACGACTACCTCGGCCTCAACGGCCATCCCGACGTGCAGGCGGCGACCTGCGAGGCGGTCGTGCGCTACGGCACCTCCAGCTCGGCGAGCCGCCTCGTCGCCGGCGAGCGCCCGATCCACCGCGAGCTGGAGCGTGAGCTGGCCGAGCACTACGGCCAGGAGGACGCCGTCGTCTTCGTCAGCGGCCACGGCACCAACGTCACGGTGATCGGTGCGCTGCTCGGGCCGAAGGACCTCGTCATCCACGACAGCCTCGCCCACAACTCGATCGTGCTGGGCGCCACCCTGTCGGGCGCGGCGCGGCGATCCTTCCCGCACAACGACCATCGCGCCCTCGATCGCATCCTGGCTTCGTGCCGCGCGCAGTACGAGCGCGTCCTCGTCATCGTCGAGGGGCTGTACTCGATGGACGGCGACTCGCCCGACCTCGCCGCTATCGTCGAGATCAAGGCGCGGCACGGCGCCTGGCTGATGGTCGATGAGGCGCACGGCCTGGGCGTGCTCGGCGCGACCGGCCTCGGCTCGTTCGAGAGCTGCGGCGTCGAACCGCGCGACGTCGACATATGGATGGGCACGATGTCGAAGACGCTGTCGGGCTGCGGCGGCTACATCGCCGGCTGCCAGACGCTGATCGAATACCTGAAATGCATGTCGGGCGGCTTCATCTACTCCGTGGGCCTCTCGCCGCCGCTCGCCGCCACCTCGCTCGCCTGCCTGCGCCTGCTGCATCGCGAGCCGGAGCGGGTGCGCCGGCTGCAGCGCAACAGCGCCCTGTTCTGGACGCAGGCCAAGGCGCGCAAGCTCGACGTCGGCCTGAGCTGCGGCTCCGCCGTGGTCCCGGTGGTGCTGGGCTCCTCGCTGGCGGCGGTGACCCTGTCGCAGCTGATGTTCGACCGCGGCATCAACGTGCAGCCGATCATCCATCCCGCCGTGCCCGAGCGCAACGCCCGCCTGCGCTTCTTCCTGTCCGCCGAACATTCGCCCGAGCAGATCATGACGGCCGTGCAGGCCCTGTCGGAGCTGCGAAACCAGGCGGGCAAGGGGCCGAGCGGCCTCGCCCTCACGACCTGACGAGCGCGGCATCGGCGGGCCGACGAGAATCCCCCGGCTTTATGCTCGTCAACCTTAAACCGGTTCCAGGTTGACAGGGGCGCTTCCGGCGTCAGAAACAGCTGGGAGCGGTTGCGGCGGGCGGAGGAGACCGACCAACACGGGCCGCGATGCGACGGGCCCGATCACGGGCGACGCATATCGGCCCCACGGATGCATGGCGGACCGGGTCATGCTCTCGCATGCCCGACTCGAGCGCGAGAGAACGACCGAGCCTTGACCAACTCAGCCACGATCCGTCGAGCGTCGACCGGCAACACCTCGACCGCCAGTACCGAGATCGCGATCGTGGGCCGGGCCTGCCGGCTGCCGGGCGCTCCGACCGTCGCCGACCTTTGGACCCTCCTGTCGTCGGGCACCTGCGCGGTGTCCCACATCCCTGACGATCGCTGGTCGAAGGAGCGGCTGAGCCATCCTCGCATCGCCGAGCGCGGCCGCTCCTACACCTGGGCCGCCGGCTGCCTCCCCGACATTTGGGGTTTCGACCCCGGCGCCTTCGGCATGTCGCCGCGCGAAGCCGAGATGATCGATCCCCAGCAGCGCCTGCTGCTGGAGCTCAGCTGGGAAGCGCTGGAGGACGCCGGCCTCTTCGGCGCTGGCCGGCAGCGAGGCGGGCGTGTTCGTCGGCGTCTCCGCGGTCGACCATTCCAATCTGCGCATGCTCGATATGGCGAGCGCCGACGCCTACATGATGACCGGCAACACCCTGTCGGTCGTCGCCAACCGCATCTCCTACATCTTCGACCTGCACGGTCCGTCCTTCATCGTCGACACCGCCTGCTCCTCGGCGCTGGTGGCCTTGAACGAGGCGGTGGTGAACCTGCAGAGCGGGCGCATCGACACGGCGATCGTCGGCGGCGTCTCCATCCTCGCCACGCCGTATTCCTTCATCGGCTTCTCGCAGGCGGCGATGCTGTCGCGCCGCGGCCTGTGTCAGGCCTTCTCCGCCAACGCCGACGGCTACGTCCGCGCCGTGCTGGTGCTGCAGACGCGGGCTGCCGCCGAGCGCGACGGCAACGTCATCTACGGCCTGATCACCGCCTCCGACAGCAACTCGGACGGGCGGACGAACGGCATCTCGCTGCCCTCGCGCGAGTTCCAGGCCAAGCTCCTCGACAAGATGTACATCAAGGCCGGCGTCGATCCCGACAGCCTCGCCTTCTTCGAGGCGCACGGCACCGGCACGCCGGTCGGCGACCCCATCGAGGCAGGCGCGATCGGCGAGACGATCGCCAAGCATCGCTCGCGGCCGCTGCCGATCGGCTCGGTGAAGACCAACATCGGCCACATGGAGGCGGCGTCCGGGTTGGGTGGCTTGCTCAAGGCGATGCTGGCGCTGGAGCACGACGAGTTGCCGGCGTCGCTGCATTCGGCGGAACTCAACGGCAACATCGACTTCGCCGCCCTGAACCTCCAGGTCGCGCAGCAGAAGGTGCCGCTGCCGCGCAATGGCGAGCGCCGCCTCGCCGGCGTCAACTCCTTCGGCTTCGGCGGCACCAACGCCCACGTCATCCTCGCCGACGCGCCGCCGGCGCCCGAGCCGGATGTCGCCGTGCCGCCGCGCTTCCTCGTCGTCTCCGCGCACAGCCGCGGCGCCCTCCAGGCGCTCGTCGCCGACTACGCCTCGCGGCTGGAGGCGGCCGACGACGCCGAGGCGCTGGCGATCCTGTCGGCGGCCGTGCACCGGCGCGACCTGCTGAGCCCCCGCGCCGTGGTCCCCGTCGCCGATCGCGCCCCGATCGACCGGCTGGGCATCGCTTCCCTGCTCGACGCGCTCTGCGACGAGGAGCGCGAGGTCGCGGGCGCGGTGCGCGGCACGGCGATCGAGCGCGACGCGCCGGTCTGTTTCGTGTTCTCCGGCAACGGCTCGCAGTTCGTCGGGATGGGCCTCGCCGCCTACCGCCACAACGCCCTGTTCCGCGCCCACCTCGACGCGCTGTCCGTGAAGTTCGAGGCGATCAGCGGCTGGTCGCTCGTCGCGATGCTGCACGACGAGGCGGCGCTGACGGCGAAGATCGACCTCGCCTCGGTCGCGCAGCCCTTGATGTTCGCGATCCAGGCGGCGGCGAGCCACGCGCTCCGCCTCTGCGGCCTGGAGCCGTCCTTCATCGTAGGCCACAGCGTCGGCGAGGTCGCGGCGGCGCACGCCGCCGGCATCCTCGACGAGGCGGATGCGCTGCGTGTGATCCACGCCCGCTCGCACCACCAGGAGCTGACCTTCGGCGCCGGCACCATGGCGGTGGTGATCGGCTCGCGCGAAAGCACCGACGCGATCCTTGCCGACCTGCCGGGTGTCGAGGTCGCCGCAGCCAACTCGCCGCGCGCCTTCACCGTCTCCGGCCCCAAGGCGCAGATCGCCAAGCTGTCGGCCGCCGCGCGCCCTCACAAGGCGCGCATCCGCAAGCTCGATCTCGAATACCCCTTCCACTCCGCGCTGATGGCGCCGGTCGAGGCGCCCCTCGTCGCAGAGCTGGCGGAGGTCGAGCACCGTTCCGCCGCCGTACCGTTCCTGTCCACCGTCACCGGCGACATCCTCGACGGGGCCGCGCTCGACGGTCGCTACTGGTGGCGCAACGTTCGCGAGCCGGTGCTGTTCTCGGCCGCCGTCGAGGCGGCGGCCAGGGCCGGCGCCCGCATCTTCGTCGAGGTGGGGCCAAGCCCGACGCTGATGTCGCACGTCGCGGACTCGATCGACGAGCGCACCGCGACGGTGGCGACGCTGCCGACCCTCGACAAGCGCGACAGGGGCGAGGACCCGATCGCGCTCGCCGTGGCGGCGGCGATCGCCCGGGGCGCCGCCGTCGACCGGGACAAGGCGTTCGGCACGCCGCCGACGCCGGGAAGCCGGGTGGCGCTGCCGCTCTATCCCTGGCAGCGCCGCCCATTCCGGCTCGCCGACACGCCGGAAAGCGCGTCCAACATCCTGCCGACCGCCTGGCATCCGCTGATCGGCGCCCGCTTCTCGTCCGAGCGGCTGGAGTGGCACTCATCGCTCGACACGACGCAGTTCCCCTCGCTCGCCGACCACAACGTCGACGGCCGCGCCATCCTGCCCGGCGCCGCCTTCGCCGAGATGGCGCTCGCCGTGGCGCGCGACTGGCTCGGCTCGGAGGCGGCGACGATCGTCGACCTCGAGATCACGAGCCCGATGCAGCTGACGCCCGACCTCGCCCGCGAGGTGGTGTGCCGGCTCTCCCCGCTCGTCAACCACGTCGAGATCGCCAGCCGCCCTCGCCTCGGGCAAACCCCCTGGCAGATCCACGCCACGGCGAAGATCCTGCGCGACCCGAGCGTCGGCGCGCTGCCCGAGATCGACGACAACGCGCCGCTGTCGCCCACCCACTTCGTCACCGGGGCGGAAATCTACGCGATGGCCGACCGCGCCGGCCTGCACTACGGCCCGACCTTCCAGAAGCTGCACACCGCGGCGGCGATGCGCTCCGATCGCATCGTGCTCGACCTGACGAGGGAAGAGGCCGATCCGGCTTACGGCGTCGACCCCGCCCGCCTCGACAGCTGCTTCCACGCGCTGGTGCTCATCATGTCGAGCCTGCGCGACGCCGTGCACGGCACCGCCTACATCCCCGTGCGCTTCGGCGAAATGATGCTGCGCCATCCCGGCCGCACCTTCACCAAGGGGCGCATCGACGTGCTGCGCCGCGACGAGCGCATCATCATCGCCAACTTCATCCTCACCGACGAGAGCGGCGAGGTTGTGCTGTTCATCCGCGACGCGCGCTTCCAGGCGATCCGCACCTCGCGGGCCGCCGATGCGGTGCGCAAGATGATCTACGCCGCGCCGGTGCTCGCCAGCGAGCCGACCGCCGCGCGGGTCGACCGGCCGTTGACGCTCGCCGCCTTTCGCCGTCCGCTCGACGGGGCGGGCTTGTCGCAGCCCGGCATGTCGCGCCCCGACATGTCCGCGGACTTCGTGCTGCTGGAGGGCTGGGCGACCAGCCTCGCCCTGAAGACCGCGCGCGTGCTCGCGACGGCGAACCTCGTCGACCTCGACGCCATCGTCGCCACCGGCCGGGTGCCGGCGGCGGTGAAACCCTGGCTGGAGGAGATGCTGGTCTCGCTCGACCGCTCCGGCCTCGCCCACAGGGACCCTCTCGGCCGCCATCTCGACCCCGAGGCGGAGCTGCCCGATCCCGACGCGATCCTGCGCGCCGTCGCCCTGGAGCACCAAAGCCTGTCGGCCGAGCTGCTGGTGGCGGCGAGCACGATGACGGCGACCGCCGCCATCGAGGCGGGGCGAGGCGACGCGCTGGGACGTCCGCTCTCGGCCAAGGTGCTCGACGGCTTCGAGATCGGCTCGGCGACGGCGCACAGCTCCGCCGCCTTTCTCGCCGGCCTCGCCGAACGGTCCGTCGCCGACTGGCCGAAGGACCGCGCGACCCGCATCCTGCAGGTCGGCTTCGGGCCGCTCACCACCGAGGCGGTGCGCCTCGCCGAGGCAACAGAGGCGCGCTTGACGGTCCTCGATCCCGACCGGCGGCGCCTTGAACGCGCCCGGATGGCGCTCGCCGACCGCGGCGACGTCGACTTCGCCGGCACCGCCGACGAGCTGGCGCCGGGCGGCTTCGACCTCGTGCTCGCCGCCAACACGCTGCACCGCCACCGCCGCCTGCCGGGCTTCCTCGCCGGCCTGCGCCGGGCGATGGCGCCTGGCGCCTTGGTCGCCGCGATCGAGCCAGCGCCCTCCTTCTTCCGCGACCTGGTGCTCGGCCTCGACAGCTGCCTCGCCGGACACGGCAAGGACGGCGCCTTCGACGGCCTGTCCGTCACCGAGGCGGACTGGCTGGAAACGCTGCAGGCGCTGGGTCTCGCCGACGCCGACGTGCGCTCCGTGTCGCTCGACACCGGAGCGGCGCTGCTGCTCACCGCCGCGGTCGAGGCCGAGCGCCGCGTAGCGAAGGGCACGGGCGCCGCGCTGATCCTCGGCGAGGGCGAGGCGCAGTCGGCCTTCGCCACCCTGCTCGCCTCGTCCGGCCTGCACGTCTCGCTGTCACCGGAGGGCGAAGTCGAACAGCACGACGAGGCACCGGCCTTCGCCGTGCTGTTCGCGCACGACTTCGGCTCGCGGAACGGCTCGCACGGGACCGACGCCGCCCTCGCGCCGGTGAAGAGCCTGACGCGCCGCTGCATGAACCTGAAGCGGCTCGCCGACGCGCTCGGCGGCAAGCCGCTGGTGCTGTGGCTCGTGACGTCGGGCGCGGTCGTGGCCTCCGGCGAACGCGGCGGCGGGCGCGAAGGCGATCTGGCCGCAGCCTTCTGGGCCTTCAGCCGCACCCTCGCCAACGAGGTGCCGACGCTCGATGTCCGCCGGGTCGACGCCGCGCCGACGTTGCGCCCCGAGCGCCTCGCCGAGCGTTTGCGCGACCTCGTGCTGTCGGGCACCGACGAGACCGAGATCGTGCTCGACGAGCGCGCCACGAGGGTGCTGCGCTTCGAGATGGGCGCGGCGCACGAGCGCACGCTCCGGCATGCGTCCGGGCACGCCCCCGGTCCGGAGGGCGTCCGCAAAGGCACCGAGGCGGCCCGGCTGAAGCGCGGCGAGGGCTCCGGCATCGACCGCCTCGCCTGGGAGCCGATCCATCGCCAGGCGCCGAAGGGCGGCGAGGTCGAGATCGCCGTCGAGGCGATCGGCCTGAACTTCCGCGACGTGATGTTCGGCCTCGGCCTGCTGCCCGAGGAGATCCTGGAGCACGGCTTCGCCGGGCCGACGCTCGGCCTCGAATGCGCGGGACGCGTCGAGCGCGTCGGCGCCGGCGTCAAGGGCCTGAAGCCCGGCCAGCGGGTGATGGCCTTCGCCAAGCACGCCTTCTCGACCCACGTCACCACCCTCGCCACGGTGGTGGCGCCGATCGACGACGAGCTGCCCTTCGCGATGGCGGCGACGATCCCCGTCGCCTTCCTCACCGCCTATCACGCGCTGATCC
>CALMRL010000183.1 GCA_937873345.1 uncultured Beijerinckiaceae bacterium
GGACGGTCGGACAAGGCTGCACCTTCGCGGCTCGCGGGGGGCGTTCCGCCGCATCCTGCCGCGTGCTCCGCCCCGCCGGGGAAGATTCGCCGGATAGGCTTAAGCGAGCCTGAAGCGCCTCACGGGCCTTTGACCCAGGCGCCGCGCCCGTCCTGCTTCCAATAGGTCGGAGACAGGCCACCCGCACGGGCACGACCCCATTGCTCGCGTGCCCTGGCAAGCTCACCCGCGCTGCTGCCGTCGAACAGCACGATCAGGCGTTCGTAGCCGCCGTCCCCCGACGGCAGGTCGACGCCGCCGGTGAGGATGCGCACGGCCGCGCCGTTGGGGTTGCCATCCCCGCAGGTCAGCAGCACCGGCTGCCGCGCGGCGAGCGGGTCGCCGTCCGTGCCGTGTGCCAGGAAGCTCTCGGGCTCGTAGCTCCACAGCCGATCGTCGAGCGCCTTCATCCTCGCCTCGTCGGCGCACTGCACCACCGCTCGCCAGCCTCGCGCCGCCGACCGCTCGAGGAGCTTCGGCAGGGCCTGGTCGAGCGTCTGGGTCTGCAGGTGGTAGAACCACACCTCCATCGTGCCGGGAGTCGTGTCGCTATCGCGCCCCTACCCGGCCTCGTAGCCGTCGGCGACGAGCCGGTCGAGCAGCCGCACGCCCCAGCCGGAGCCCCAGCTCTGATTGATGTCGTTGGAGGGCGAGGCCATGCCCATGCCGGCGATGTCGAGGTGCGCCCAGGGCACGTCGTTGACGAAGCGCTGGATGAACTGCGCCGCGGTGATCGACGAGGCGTGACGCCCGCCCGAGTTCTTCACGTCGGCGAAGCGCGAGTCGATCAGCTTGTCGTAGGCCGGCGACAGCGGCATCCGCCACAGCTTCTCGCCGGTGGCGAGGCCGGCCGCGAGGATGCGCTCGGCCAGCGCGTCGTCGTTGGAGAACAGCCCGGCGTGCTCCTGGCCGAGCGCCACGATGATCGCGCCCGTCAGCGTCGCGAGATCGACCATGAACCGCGGCTTGTACTTGTCCTGCACGTACCAGAGCACGTCGGCGAGCACGAGCCGGCCTTCGGCATCGGTGTTGATGATCTCGATGGTCTGGCCCGACATCGAGGTGACGATGTCGCCCGGCCGCTGGGCGTCGGGCCCCGGCATGTTCTCCACCAAGCCGATGGCGCCGATCACGTCGACCTTCGCCTTGCGGCCGGCCAGCGCCTGCATCAGCCCGACGACGCAGGCGGCGCCGGCCATGTCGCCCTTCATGTCCTCCATGCCGCCCGACGGCTTGATCGAGATGCCGCCGGTGTCGAAGGTAACGCCTTTGCCGACGAAGGCGAGCGGGCCGCCCTCGCTTGACGCACCCTCGCCGAGCCCGTTCCAGCGCATGACCACGATGCGGCCCGGCCGCGCCGAGCCCTGGCTGACGCCGACGATGGCGCCCATGCCGAGCTTCGTCATCTCCGCGATGTCGAGCGTCTCGATCGTCACACCGAGATCTTCCAGGAAGCGCACGCGCTCGGCGAAGGCCTCGGGAAAGAGGATGTTGGCCGGCTCGTTGACCAGCGTGCGAGCAGTGATGACGCCATCGGCGATGCTGTCGCGCTCCCCGGCCCGCGCCGACAGCGCTGGATCGACGACGACCGTGACCAGCGTCGCGCCCTCGTCCTCGTCGGCCTCTTCCTTCTTCTTCTTGGACTTATAGCTGTCGAACTTGTAGTCGCGCAGGCGCAGGCCGATGCTGAAGTCGCCGAGCGCGCGCGCGGGATCGGCGACGGGGCGCGGCAGGTCGAACAGCACGATCGCCTCCGCGCCGCGGCCGAGCTTGCCGGCGACAAGGCCGCCGAGGTTGGTCGGCTCGAACGGCTTCGCGCCTTTGCCCGCGCCCCCCGTGCCGGCCTCGCTCTTGCCGACCTCAGCCTTGCCTTTCTCCGCCTTGCCGGCTCCGTCCGCTGCCTCGCCGCCGACGCCGATCACCAGCAACCTGTCCGCGGCGAGGCCCGCCGGCGCCAGGATGTCGAGCGCCGAGCCGTTCTTCCCCTTGAACTTCGCGGCGGCGGCCGCCTTGGCGACGAGGTCGATGCCGGCCTGGCCGAGGAAGCCTCGCGTCGCCTCGCCGAAGCCCAGGTCCTTCGCCGCGAAGACAACGGCGGTGAGCCCGCCGGCCGCCGCTCGCGAGGAGGCCTCGGTGAGCGGGGCGTAGGCGATCCTGATCGACTCTGACATGCGCTTTGTCCTTCGCCCCGCCAGCCGCGGCGGAGC
>CALMRL010000184.1 GCA_937873345.1 uncultured Beijerinckiaceae bacterium
ACCCTGGGCGAGCACGTCGGTCACCACCGGTCGCCCGGCGGTCAGGGTGCCCGTCTTGTCCAGGGCGATGGCGGTGACCCGGGCGAGGCTCTCCAGCACCGCGCCGCCCTTCATGAGCAGGCCGTGCCGCGCGCCGGCCGCCAACGCCGCCGCGATGGCGGCTGGCGTGGAGATCACCAGCGCGCAGGGGCAGCCGATCAGCAGCAGGGCGAGGCCCTTGTACACCCACGCGCCCCAGGGCTGGTCGGCGAGCAGCGGCGGCGCGACCGCGACCAGCAGCGCCACCGCCACCACCGCCGGCGTGTAGAGGGCCGAGAACCGGTCGATGAAGCGCTCCACCGGCGCCTTGGCCTCCTGCGCCTCCTCCACCAGCCGAACCACGCGGGCGATCGTGTTGTCGGCGGCTGTGGCCGTCACCCTGACGGGCCGATGCGTTCCTCACCTTGCCGGGGGTGCATGTCGTCCTCGTGATCGCCTCAGAGTGCGACCGACGATCGCTCGATGGAACAGACCCGGTAGTCGCCTCTTGCCAGGATGGAGTCGTCAGGGTGACGACGCCGGGTAAGCCGAAGGCGGTGCAATGCAAATCAACGTTGGCGACATCTTCAAAGCTATCGGGCCGGGCGCTTCGATCATCTTTGCTGCCTGGATTTTCGTAAGCTTCCTGCAGGTGCGGTACGACGCTGCGATGGAGCGGTACCTCGAAACAATTAAACAATATCGCAGCAAAGACGATTCCGATGTCCGCCTGCACTTTCTGCGCAAAGAAATCCTCACCTATCGGCGCCGATGTGCCTTGATGAACGTGGCCAGCAGCATCGGCCTCGTCTCGGCCGCCACGCTCGTCCTGACCCTCGTCATCGGAGAACTGGCGCTGATCTTCCCTGGTTTGAAGGTGCTCACGTATGTGAGTGCAGCCCTCGCATTGTTAGGCCTCCTGCTCATCGTCGTCGCTGCGTTGATCGTCCTCGTGGAAGGATCGATCATACATCGCCAGCTCGAGCACGAACTGCAGGACATACCGGAACTGGCAAGAGAGGGTGTCGCCGGTGAAAGTGATAAGCCCAGACGCAAGCGCCTCGGTCTCGTGAGATGACGAGGCTGGCGAGAGCGTCTGGGCGGTGTTGCTCCGTGATGATCTCTGCCGGGTCCTTGTTGCAGTTTCGGACCGATACGGAGATCGACGGGCAAGCCGACACCTCTCGCGAAATAATCAACGAGGTGACCGTAAGAACGAAGGTCGAGATGGCTCGCCCGGAAGCCGGACGACAACTCTGGCGGTTGAAGGCATTGAAATCGGATCGTCTGCGGCGTGGCCGCATCGTGATTGTCCTGCACGGCGCCCAGTATGCTGATCGCGAGAACCTGCAGCGTATAGTGGACGGGACGAACGATGGTGCGATGCGCCTTGGCAAGAATATTCATCTTGACCAGGATCGCGCTCACGATCTCGGCGGAGCATCACTGCTCCCCGACCGAAGCGTCGCTCGCGGATACGAGCTGTCGCGCTTGACCTGAGTTGCAGGCGTAGCAAGCCATGCTCTCAACGATAAGCCGAACCATCCTCCGCCCTGGCCGGGTGCTTCGCATATTGGCCGCGATCTGGCGCAGCAACCTCGTCGAAGCGGCTTGCCAGTTGCTCCAGGCCACGTTGCAGTTCTTGACCTTGCAGCGGCTGACCATGTCCAGCGACGGCGACTGCAGGTTTCAGAGCCGCCAGGGTTCGCACCGAATCGCGTGCCGCTGCCCAATCGACGGTGTAGTACTTCGGCGGTCCGTGAACCTCGGGCTGCTGCACGGCAGTCGCGTAGGCCGACTCACCGGCAACCGTTATGAAAGCGTCCCCGACGATCAGCACCTTGTCCTCCGCTCGCCAGAAGGAGACATGGCCGGGCGAGTGTCCGGGCGTGTGAAGCCAGCGCCAGCCCGGCATCGGCGGTACCGAGCCATCCGCGGGCAGCGTGCGCAGGCGTGGGCCGATATCGACCGGGCGCGTGGGATAGAGTGGCGACAGCATAGCCATCAAGCCTCCACCGACGGATGGATCACCAGGCGGATAGGATGCGCTGCCGTCGAGGTAGGGCCGCTCGCGTTCGTGCGCATATACCGGGGCGTCCCATTCCGCTGCGAGATCTTCGAGGGCGCCGACATGGTCGAAATGGCCGTGCGTCATCACGATGGCGGCGGGGCGAGCACCTTCGCCAAAACGTGAAGCAACGGCTCGCCGGATCAGGCCTTTGGTCGCGGGCAGGCCGGCATCGATGAGCACCCATCCGCGGTCGCCGGCATCGGGGCGTCCGACGAACACCACATTGACCATGGCAAGACGGCGATAGGCCAGATCCGGAAGGACCTCGTGGACGCCATCCTTCTCGGACAGTTCGGCGAGTGCGGAGGGGTCAACAGGGACCTGCTGCGCCATGAACCCCTTCCTTCCAGCTTAAGGTAGGTCAATCCTCGCCTGCAACGATGGCTCCGGCGGGACGCCATTGGTTCGCCAGTGGACGAAGGACGCTCCTGTCGTCTCGCAGCGCAGCTGGGCCGGCGCGTGGTCATCGCAGCTTGGTAGATCCCGCCGCCATGCCTTCGCCGGCTGCTTTTCTTGCAAAGTCGAGAACGCTGCGAGAGAGGCATGTCGGAGCAGGGATCGGGACAGCTGCTCTCTCCTTTGAGCGTCCGCCACAGCCTACCGTTGGACGGCGGCATATAGGCCGTCGCCAATCTTGGCGGCGCAATCAGGAGCGGCCGAGTTGCAGGCGTTCGTCGATCGGCAGGCCGAAGCTCCTTCCAGCGACGAAGAGATCGAGGCGTCGCCCGCCGCGATCGACGCCGCCACGGTGCGTCGGACAACACGCCCGTCGCCGTCACGCCGGGCGACCGCGCGCCGTCGCGCGGTAGAAGAGGGCAATGAGCCCCGTGAAGATCAGGATCGCCGCGACCTCTCTTGCCACCGGCGGAACGCCGGCGCTCAAGGCGAGCGAATTGCTCCTGGCCTGAAGGAGGTCGGAGAAGGCGATGGCGATCCCGATCAGGCTCTCGCCGACGAGGAACCCGGAGGAGAGCAGCACGCCGCGTCGGCGGAGGCTTCGGAGGACACCCTCGCCGGACGGAGCCGCGGCGCGTTCCGTGAGCCAACCCACGACACCACCGATCGCGATGGTCAGGACCGCGCTGCACGGCAGATACATGCCTATGCCGACCGACAGGGCCGGCAGCGTAACGCCGCGGCGTCGCAAGGCGGCTTCCAGCGCGACGAAGACCGCGCCGAGAATCGCGCCGACCGCGACCATCGACCAGTCGAGCCGGTGATGGACGATGCCGTCGGCGATCTGGGCGAGCAGCGCGGCCTGGGGCGCCGGCAGGGCGTTGCGCGGGTCCATGCCCGAGCGGGGCAGGACGCCAGGGAAGCCGTAGGCGTTGTAGAGCAATTCCAGCACCGGCGCGACCGTGACGGCGCCCAGCACGACGCCGATCGCCAGCGCCGCCTGCTGCTTCCATGGCGTAGCGCCAACGAGTTGCCCCGCCTTGAGATCCTGCAGGTTGTCGTTGGCGATCGACGAGGCGGTGATGAGGAGCGAGGTGACGAACAGCGTCAAAGCGCCGATGAGGCGCGCATCCCCGCTCGTCGCGCCCGGCAGCACGGCCAAGCCGCACCCGGCCACCAGCATGACGGCGAGAATTCCGATGCCCGAGATCGGGCTGCTCGACGAGCCGAGAAGGCCGGCGAGATAGCCGCAGGCGGTCGCCAGCAGGAAGCCGAACAGGGCGGTGGACACCGTCAGCGCCGGAACCAGGACAGCGAGGGAAACCCCGATCCCCGAGGCGGCCGCGAAATTCCAGAACAATACTGCCAGGGGGATCAGGAGGATCGCCAGGGCGATGCCGACCCAGGCCATGGGGATGTCGGGAGGGAAGGTGCCTGATCTCCGCTCCGTCGAGCCCATGCTCCAACCGCCGCGGATCGCATCGACCATAGGCTTGACCAGGGTCACGACCGTCCAAAGGCCGGCCACGGCGATGAGACCGGCGCCGATCAGGCGGACCTTGGCGGCCCAGACCAGTTCCGCCGCCGCCTTTGGATCACCGCTTGGATGGCTCCTGGTGAGCAGCGGCACGGCGATGCCCCAGGTGATGAGGATGCCGATGAGCAGCGCCAGGCAACAGCCGATGCGCACGAGGTAGCCGATACCGACGAGCGCGAGCGAGAGGCCGCCGTCGAGCCGAAACACTGACCCGCCGAGGGTGAACACCCCATCGATGTGGTCCGGCAGGAGCCGCAGGCCCGTCGTCAGCATGCCGAACAGTCCGGCTTCGGCCGCGCCCGCGCCGAGGTCACGAAGGCCGCCGCCACCGGCTTCGTTCTCATCACTCCGGTGACCGCTGAGCAGCACCTCCGCCGCCGCGACGCCTTCGGGAAAGGGAAGGTCGCTGTCGACCACCATCAACCGGCGCAGCGGGACTGAGAAGACGACGCCGAAGAGGCCGCCAAGCAGACAGAGCGCCATTGTCTGCCACAGCGGAAAGCCATGCCAGTAGTCGATCAGTACGAGGCCCGGCAGCACCAGGTTGACGTTGCAGAGCGTGCCGGCAGCGGAGGCCTGCGTCTGCACGATGTTATTCTCAAGGATGCCGCCGCCGACCAGCTTCAGCAGGCCCATCGAGATCACGGCAGCTGGAATTGAGGATGAGAAGGTGATGCCGGTCTTCAGGCCGAGATAGATGTTGGCCGACGTGAAGACGACGGTGATGACGGCACCGAGGCCGATCCCACGCAGCGTCAGCTCGGCCTCGTGATCGCGTGCCAGCCGCAACTCGGCTCAGCGCGAGCGGAGGAGATAGAGGCAGAAGCAGCGGTCGTGATCGATCCACTTCCGCTCGATCGACCAGCCGGCCGAAAACGCGAGGGCGGAGAACTCCTCCACGTCGTACTTCCATGACAGGTCGGTCTGGATGCTCTCGCCGGCGATGATCTCGACGGTTTGGCCAGCGATGCCGATTCGCGTGTCGGTGAGTGCGACGAGGTGCGGCTCGACGTGGCAGGCGAAGCTGCGGGACTCGTGACGGAAGGCGTCGAGGTCCAGCGTCGCGCACAGTTCGCGTTGCAAGCGGACAAGTAGGTTCTTGTGGAGCGTCGTCATCAACGGCCCTTCGTAGGCCGCCCGCAGCCGCACGGGATCGCGCGTCGCATCCTGCCCGATCAGGAGGTATCCCGGTTGCAAGTTCGCCTTCAGCTGCGCGAGCAGCCGCACCGCCTCGCCTGGAACCATGTTCCCGATCGACGTGCCGGGAAGAAAGCCGAGAACGTGATGATCGCGATCGATGGGGAGAGGCGGCAGCGGCCGGGAGTAATCCGCACAAACGGCGTGGACCTCGACACTTGGGTAATCGCGCGCCAGGCGGGCCGCCGACGCTTCGAGGAAGTCGCGCGAGATGTCGAGGGCGACATAGCGCGCCGGTGCGTCGAGGGCATCGAGCAGTTGCCGGATCTTGTGGCTTGCGCCGCTTCCGAACTCGACGATGCCGATGCCGCTGCCAAGAATCGCGGCGATGTCGGGCAGCGCCTCGCGCGTCAGTGCCTGTTCGGCCGCGGTCTGATAGTACGCGGGAGAGCCGGCAATGGCCTCGAAGATCCTCGAACCTTCCTGGTCCCACAGGTATTTGCCGGGAATGCGCTTCGGCGAAGCGGCGAGACCATCCAACACGTCGCTCAGGAAGGCGGCACGCGCATCGACGCTGGATTTGTCCTCGAGCTGATCGAGCTCGTCGGCCTTCATTGAATCACGCACGCGGATGCTCGGATCAGGACGCCAACGAAACGCTTCTTAGTAGAAAACTCGGGCGCCAGATTTAACATTTATGCATTTCGACCAATGTGCCGCAGCCAGCGGATTGGCTCATGAGGGGTCGGAAGCGCGCCGCGAAGCGTCGAACCTTGGGATGATACTTGGTTTTCACGACGCCGTCATCACCGCTCAGGCGATCGAGCATCAAGGAAGCCTGACATCCATCGATCGTTTCAGAAACGAGCGCTCTAACAGCACGGCTTCACCCGTGGAGTGGAACAGAAGACAGGCTCGATCGGCGACGGGGCGCGAAAAAGCGAGCTGACGACCTCTATGCCTGCATCCTCTGATTCAAGCGCCTCTGATCCTATACAAACAGCAGTATGGCCATAAAATAGGCTGCCCTTATGGTCGCAGGGCTTACTGGTGCGGAACTTCAAGGCATGCGGCGCCTTAAATCACGCCGTCGCGGTGACGGGATGAGGAAGTGCTTTGAGTTCATACGAGATCTATTCGCGCCCGCCGCGTGGATCGATGGCGATACCGCCGAGCGATGATGCCCACCCACTTGCCAAGAATTTGAAGGATTGGATCCGCGCAGCCGATTTTCCCTGCATTGGAGCGAAGGCGGCGCTGGCGCAAAGGAGGATGACCGTCGTCGTCGTGCCTGACATCCAAGAAGCTGGCGGCGATCAGCGCATCCACGCCGCTCTCCTCGCTTTCATCGCTCGCGCAAAATACGATCCTGCCTCGTTCCAGACCTTCGCCGCTGTTTTCGAACGGCCCGGCGACTTGAGCGAAAAGCAGTTCGAGCGGGCGCTCTGGGCGCGCATCCAATCCATTGCGGACCATGACGCCAGCATCGGGCATTCTTGGGATAGGCGGGTGTCGGCCGACCCGTCGAACCCCAATTTCTCGCTGAGTTTCGAGGGCGAAGCATTCTTCGTCGTCGGGCTTCATCCCGGTGCTAGTCGCCCGGCACGTCGGTTCAGGACGCCGGCGTTGATCTTCAACATGCACGCGCAGTTCGAACGATTGAGGGCGGAGGACAGGTACGAGGGACTACGCGCTTCCATCCTGAAGCGGGACGAGAGACTCGCTGGCTGCGCCAATCCGATGCTTCAGCGCTTCGGGGAGAACTCGGAAGCGCGCCAATACAGCGGGCGCGTTGTCAAGGAGGATTGGCAATGCCCTTTCCGCCAAGCCGGAGAAGGTGAAGCCGTGGCGGAATGAGCACCGTGACCGGTCATATCACCGAGATCGCGCCGCGCTCGGGAACGGCATTTCTCCTCGGCAAGGGAGAGCGTCTGACCGTTATCGATCCCTGTGGCGAACAGGTCGCGGACCTCCTAGCCTTCAACAGGGTCGACCTGGATGAAGTCATTTCCTCTGGGCGGACGCTCGATTACGCGAGCCGGCTCTTCCTCACCATCGGCGATCCACTCTATTCCAACCGCAGCAACGTAATGCTGCGAATCGTCGAAGATACGGTCGGTCGTCACGACTTCCTTTTGACGCCGTGCTCGCGCGACACCTTCCGGATCATCTATGGCGACCCGTCCCCGCACCAGGGCTGCTTCGGCAATCTGGCTTCAGCGCTCGCGCCATTCGGCATCGCGCCCGATCGCGTTCCCGTTGCGTTCAACTGCTTCATGAACGTGGCCATCGACAGCACCACCGGTGTTCTCCGCGTAGAGCCGCCCTTGAGCAGGGGCGGTGACCATCTCACGTTCCTCGCCGAAATGGATCTTGTAATTGGCCTGACAGCCTGCGCAGCTCCGCAGTCGAACAATGGAAGTTTCAAACCAATCCGGTATAGTATAGATACTTCCAAGTGGTGTTATACTTAGTAATGTACTTCATTTTAGTTTATCATACAGTTAGTAGTTTTACGTCTATTTGCGTTGAATTACAGAGATGGAAAGCTTTTCCCTGACGCATCCGACGATATTAAATGTTTATCTTTAAGATGCTTCTTCCGCAGACATAGCTTGCCAGCTGTTTAGGCGGAACGTTGTTGAGATCACGTCTTACGGGCGGTTGCCGAAAACGGTTTGCGCTTTGACAGCCTGCGCCGGCGCATGTTGTCCTGGAGGAGTGGGATTGTCCCGCTTTGGTGGACGGTCAGTGGACCTGTTCGGGCAGGCTAGTCATTGCGCCGGCTTGGGCGTGGTGGTAACTCCTTTCGTAGTCGACGGGAGAACGGTAGCCGAGGCCCGAGTGCCGCCGCAACGGGTTGTAGAAGGCTTCGATGTAAGTGAAGCAGGCCATGCGAGCCTCGGCCTGAGAGGTGAAAGAGCGCCGGCTCAGCAGCTCGCACTCCAGGATCGAGAAGAAGCTCTCGGCCATGGCGTTGTCGTAAGCATCGCCGACAGACCCCATCGACGGCCGCACGCCGGCCTCCTTGCATCGAGCACCGAAGGCCAACGACGTATACTGGCAGCCCTGGTCGGAGTGGTGGATCACGTCCTTCGGCTTGCGCTGCCCGACCGCCCTCTCAAGAGCGCCCACGATCGGCTCGGTGCGCAGGTGGTTCTGCATGAAGGGAACCCATCGCACATGTGCGATGGGTTCCCTTCATGCAGAACCACCTGCGCACCGAGCCGATCGTGGGCGCTCTTGAGAGGGCGGTCGGGCAGCGCAAGCCGAAGGACGTGATCCACCACTCCGACCAGGGCTGCCAGTATACGTCGTTGGCCTTCGGTGCTCGATGCAAGGAGGCCGGCGTGCGGCCGTCGATGGGGTCTGTCGGCGATGCTTACGACAACGCCATGGCCGAGAGCTTCTTCTCGATCCTGGAGTGCGAGCTGCTGAGCCGGCGCTCTTTCACCTCTCAGGCCGAGGCTCGCATGGCCTGCTTCACTTACATCGAAGCCTTCTACAACCCGTTGCGGCGGCACTCGGGCCTCGGCTACCGTTCTCCCGTCGACTACGAAAGGAGTTACCACCACGCCCAAGCCGGCGCAATGACTAGCCTGCCCGAACAGGTCCACTGACCGTCCACCAAAGCGGGACAATCCCACTCCTCCAGGACAACATGCGCCGGCGCAGGCTGTCAAAGCGCAAACCGTTTTCGGCAACCGCCCGTAAGACGTGATCTCAACAACGTTCCGCCTAAACAGCTGGCAAGCTATGTCTGCGGAAGAAGCATCTTAAAGATAAACATTTAATATCGTCGGATGCGTCAGGGAAAAGCTTTCCATCTCTGTAATTCAACGCAAATAGACGTAAAACTACTAACTGTATGATAAACTAAAATGAAGTACATTACTAAGTATAACACCACTTGGAAGTATCTATACTATACCGGATTGGTTTGAAACTTCCATTGTTCGACTGCGGAGCTGCGCAGGCTGTCAGGCCAATTACAAGATCCATTTCGGCGAGGAACGTGAGATGGTCACCGCCCCTGCTCAAGGGCGGCTCTACGCGGAGAACACCGGTGGTGCTGTCGATGGCCACGTTCATGAAGCAGTTGAACGCAACGGGAACGCGATCGGGCGCGATGCCGAATGGCGCGAGCGCTGAAGCCAGATTGCCGAAGCAGCCCTGGTGCGGGGACGGGTCGCCATAGATGATCCGGAAGGTGTCGCGCGAGCACGGCGTCAAAAGGAAGTCGTGACGACCGACCGTATCTTCGACGATTCGCAGCATTACGTTGCTGCGGTTGGAATAGAGTGGATCGCCGATGGTGAGGAAGAGCCGGCTCGCGTAATCGAGCGTCCGCCCAGAGGAAATGACTTCATCCAGGTCGACCCTGTTGAAGGCTAGGAGGTCCGCGACCTGTTCGCCACAGGGATCGATAACGGTCAGACGCTCTCCCTTGCCGAGGAGAAATGCCGTTCCCGAGCGCGGCGCGATCTCGGTGATATGACCGGTCACGGTGCTCATTCCGCCACGGCTTCACCTTCTCCGGCTTGGCGGAAAGGGCATTGCCAATCCTCCTTGACAACGCGCCCGCTGTATTGGCGCGCTTCCGAGTTCTCCCCGAAGCGCTGAAGCATCGGATTGGCGCAGCCAGCGAGTCTCTCGTCCCGCTTCAGGATGGAAGCGCGTAGTCCCTCGTACCTGTCCTCCGCCCTCAATCGTTCGAACTGCGCGTGCATGTTGAAGATCAACGCCGGCGTCCTGAACCGACGTGCCGGGCGACTAGCACCGGGATGAAGCCCGACGACGAAGAATGCTTCGCCCGCGAAACTCAGCGAGAAATGGGGGTTCGACGGGTCGGCCGACACCCGCCTATCCCAAGAAAGCCCGATGCTGGCGTCAAGGTCCGCAAAGGATTGGATGCGCGCCCAGAGCGCCCGCACGAACTGCTTTTCGCTCAAGTCGCCGGGCCGTTCGAAAACAGCGGCGAAGGTCTGGAACGAGGCAGGATCGTATTTTGCGCGAGCGATGAAAGCGAGGAGAGCGGCGTGGATGCGCTGATCGCCGCCAGCTTCTTGGATGTCAGGCACGACGACGACGGTCATCCTCCTTTGCGCCAGCGCCGCCTTCGCTCCAATGCAGGGAAAATCGGCTGCGCGGATCCAATCCTTCAAATTCTTGGCAAGTGGGTGGGCATCATCGCTCGGCGGTATCGCCATCGATCCACGCGGCGGGCGCGAATAGATCTCGTATGAACTCAAAGCACTTCCTCATCCCGTCACCGCGACGGCGTGATTTAAGGCGCCGCATGCCTTGAAGTTCCGCACCAGTAAGCCCTGCGACCATAAGGGCAGCCTATTTTATGGCCATACTGCTGTTTGTATAGGATCAGAGGCGCTTGAATCAGAGGATGCAGGCATAGAGGTCGTCAGCTCGCTTTTTCGCGCCCCGTCGCCGATCGAGCCTGTCTTCTGTTCCACTCCACGGGTGAAGCCGTGCTGTTAGAGCGCTCGTTTCTGAAACGATCGATGGATGTCAGGCTTCCTTGATGCTCGATCGCCTGAGCGGTGATGACGGCGTCGTGAAAACCAAGTATCATCCCAAGGTTCGACGCTTCGCGGCGCGCTTCCGACCCCTCATGAGCCAATCCGCTGGCTGCGGCACATTGGTCGAAATGCATAAATGTTAAATCTGGCGCCCGAGTTTTCTACTAAGAAGCGTTTCGTTGGCGTCCTGATCCGAGCATCCGCGTGCGTGATTCAATGAAGGCCGACGAGCTCGATCAGCTCGAGGACAAATCCAGCGTCGATGCGCGTGCCGCCTTCCTGAGCGACGTGTTGGATGGTCTCGCCGCTTCGCCGAAGCGCATTCCCGGCAAATACCTGTGGGACCAGGAAGGTTCGAGGATCTTCGAGGCCATTGCCGGCTCTCCCGCGTACTATCAGACCGCGGCCGAACAGGCACTGACGCGCGAGGCGCTGCCCGACATCGCCGCGATTCTTGGCAGCGGCATCGGCATCGTCGAGTTCGGAAGCGGCGCAAGCCACAAGATCCGGCAACTGCTCGATGCCCTCGACGCACCGGCGCGCTATGTCGCCCTCGACATCTCGCGCGACTTCCTCGAAGCGTCGGCGGCCCGCCTGGCGCGCGATTACCCAAGTGTCGAGGTCCACGCCGTTTGTGCGGATTACTCCCGGCCGCTGCCGCCTCTCCCCATCGATCGCGATCATCACGTTCTCGGCTTTCTTCCCGGCACGTCGATCGGGAACATGGTTCCAGGCGAGGCGGTGCGGCTGCTCGCGCAGCTGAAGGCGAACTTGCAACCGGGATACCTCCTGATCGGGCAGGATGCGACGCGCGATCCCGTGCGGCTGCGGGCGGCCTACGAAGGGCCGTTGATGACGACGCTCCACAAGAACCTACTTGTCCGCTTGCAACGCGAACTGTGCGCGACGCTGGACCTCGACGCCTTCCGTCACGAGTCCCGCAGCTTCGCCTGCCACGTCGAGCCGCACCTCGTCGCACTCACCGACACGCGAATCGGCATCGCTGGCCAAACCGTCGAGATCATCGCCGGCGAGAGCATCCAGACCGACCTGTCATGGAAGTACGACGTGGAGGAGTTCTCCGCCCTCGCGTTTTCGGCCGGCTGGTCGATCGAGCGGAAGTGGATCGATCACGACCGCTGCTTCTGCCTCTATCTCCTCCGCTCGCGCTGAGCCGAGTTGCGGCTGGCACGCGATCACGAGGCCGAGCTGACGCTGCGTGGGATCGGCCTCGGTGCCGTCATCACCGTCGTCTTCACGTCGGCCAACATCTATCTCGGCCTGAAGACCGGCATCACCTTCTCATCCTCAATTCCAGCTGCCGTGATCTCGATGGGCCTGCTGAAGCTGGTCGGCGGCGGCATCCTTGAGAATAACATCGTGCAGACGCAGGCCTCCGCTGCCGGCACGCTCTGCAACGTCAACCTGGTGCTGCCGGGCCTCGTACTGATCGACTACTGGCATGGCTTTCCGCTGTGGCAGACAATGGCGCTCTGTCTGCTTGGCGGCCTCTTCGGCGTCGTCTTCTCAGTCCCGCTGCGCCGGTTGATGGTGGTCGACAGCGACCTTCCCTTTCCCGAAGGCGTCGCGGCGGCGGAGGTGCTGCTCAGCGGTCACCGGAGTGATGAGAACGAAGCCGGTGGCGGCGGCCTTCGTGACCTCGGCGCGGGCGCGGCCGAAGCCGGACTGTTCGGCATGCTGACGACGGGCCTGCGGCTCCTGCCGGACCACATCGATGGGGTGTTCACCCTCGGCGGGTCAGTGTTTCGGCTCGACGGCGGCCTCTCGCTCGCGCTCGTCGGTATCGGCTACCTCGTGCGCATCGGCTGTTGCCTGGCGCTGCTCATCGGCATCCTCATCACCTGGGGCATCGCCGTGCCGCTGCTCACCAGGAGCCATCCAAGCGGTGATCCAAAGGCGGCGGCGGAACTGGTCTGGGCCGCCAAGGTCCGCCTGATCGGCGCCGGTCTCATCGCCGTGGCCGGCCTTTGGACGGTCGTGACCCTGGTCAAGCCTATGGTCGATGCGATCCGCGGCGGTTGGAGCATGGGCTCGACGGAGCGGAGATCAGGCACCTTCCCTCCCGACATCCCCATGGCCTGGGTCGGCATCGCCCTGGCGATCCTCCTGATCCCCCTGGCAGTATTGTTCTGGAATTTCGCGGCCGCCTCGGGGATCGGGGTTTCCCTCGCTGTCCTGGTTCCGGCGCTGACGGTGTCCACCGCCCTGTTCGGCTTCCTGCTGGCGACCGCCTGCGGCTATCTCGCCGGCCTTCTCGGCTCGTCGAGCAGCCCGATCTCGGGCATCGGAATTCTCGCCGTCATGCTGGTGGCCGGGTGCGGCTTGGCCGTGCTGCCGGGCGCGACGAGCGGGGATGCGCGCCTCATCGGCGCTTTGACGCTGTTCGTCACCTCGCTCCTCATCACCGCCTCGTCGATCGCCAACGACAACCTGCAGGATCTCAAGGCGGGGCAACTCGTTGGCGCTACGCCATGGAAGCAGCAGGCGGCGCTGGCGATCGGCGTCGTGCTGGGCGCCGTCACGGTCGCGCCGGTGCTGGAATTGCTCTACAACGCCTACGGCTTCCCTGGCGTCCTGCCCCGCTCGGGCATGGACCCGCGCAACGCCCTGCCGGCGCCCCAGGCCGCGCTGCTCGCCCAGATCGCCGACGGCATCGTCCATCACCGGCTCGACTGGTCGATGGTCGCGGTCGGCGCGATTCTCGGCGCGGTCTTCGTCGCGCTGGAAGCCGCCTTGCGACGCCGCGGCGTTACGCTGCCGGCCCTGTCGGTCGGCATAGGCATGTATCTGCCGTGCAGCGCGGTCCTGACCATCGCGATCGGTGGTGTCGTGGGTTGGCTCACGGAACGCGCCGCGGCTCCGTCCGGCGAGGGTGTCCTCCGAAGCCTCCGCCGACGCGGCGTGCTGCTCTCCTCCGGGTTCCTCGTCGGCGAGAGCCTGATCGGGATCGCCATCGCCTTCTCCGACCTCCTTCAGGCCAGGAGCAATTCGCTCGCCTTGAGCGCCGGCGTTCCGCCGGTGGCAAGAGAGGTCGCGGCGATCCTGATCTTCACGGGGCTCATTGCCCTCTTCTACCGCGCGACGGCGCGCGGTCGCCCGGCGTGACGGCGACGGGCGTGTTGTCCGACGCACCGTGGCGGCGTCGATCGCGGCGGGCGACGCCTCGATCTCTTCGTCGCTGGAAGGAGCTTCGGCCTGCCGATCGACGAACGCCTGCAACTCGGCCGCTCCTGATTGCGCCGCCAAGATTGGCGACGGCCTATATGCCGCCGTCCAACGGTAGGCTGTGGCGGACGCTCAAAGGAGAGAGCAGCTGTCCCGATCCCTGCTCCGACATGCCTCTCTCGCAGCGTTCTCGACTTTGCAAGAAAAGCAGCCGGCGAAGGCATGGCGGCGGGATCTACCAAGCTGCGATGACCACGCGCCGGCCCAGCTGCGCTGCGAGACGACAGGAGCGTCCTTCGTCCACTGGCGAACCAATGGCGTCCCGCCGGAGCCATCGTTGCAGGCGAGGATTGACCTACCTTAAGCTGGAAGGAAGGGGTTCATGGCGCAGCAGGTCCCTGTTGACCCCTCCGCACTCGCCGAACTGTCCGAGAAGGATGGCGTCCACGAGGTCCTTCCGGATCTGGCCTATCGCCGTCTTGCCATGGTCAATGTGGTGTTCGTCGGACGCCCCGATGCCGGCGACCGCGGATGGGTGCTCATCGATGCCGGCCTGCCCGCGACCAAAGGCCTGATCCGGCGAGCCGTTGCTTCACGTTTTGGCGAAGGTGCTCGCCCCGCCGCCATCGTGATGACGCACGGCCATTTCGACCATGTCGGCGCCCTCGAAGATCTCGCAGCGGAATGGGACGCCCCGGTATATGCGCACGAACGCGAGCGGCCCTACCTCGACGGCAGCGCATCCTATCCGCCTGGTGATCCATCCGTCGGTGGAGGCTTGATGGCTATGCTGTCGCCACTCTATCCCACGCGCCCGGTCGATATCGGCCCACGCCTGCGCACGCTGCCCGCGGATGGCTCGGTACCGCCGATGCCGGGCTGGCGCTGGCTTCACACGCCCGGACACTCGCCCGGCCATGTCTCCTTCTGGCGAGCGGAGGACAAGGTGCTGATCGTCGGGGACGCTTTCATAACGGTTGCCGGTGAGTCGGCCTACGCGACTGCCGTGCAGCAGCCCGAGGTTCACGGACCGCCGAAGTACTACACCGTCGATTGGGCAGCGGCACGCGATTCGGTGCGAACCCTGGCGGCTCTGAAACCTGCAGTCGCCGTCGCTGGACATGGTCAGCCGCTGCAAGGTCAAGAACTGCAACGTGGCCTGGAGCAACTGGCAAGCCGCTTCGACGAGGTTGCTGCGCCAGATCGCGGCCAATATGCGAAGCACCCGGCCAGGGCGGAGGATGGTTCGGCTTATCGTTGAGAGCATGGCTTGCTACGCCTGCAACTCAGGTCAAGCGCGACAGCTCGTATCCGCGAGCGACGCTTCGGTCGGGGAGCAGTGATGCTCCGCCGAGATCGTGAGCGCGATCCTGGTCAAGATGAATATTCTTGCCAAGGCGCATCGCACCATCGTTCGTCCCGTCCACTATACGCTGCAGGTTCTCGCGATCAGCATACTGGGCGCCGTGCAGGACAATCACGATGCGGCCACGCCGCAGACGATCCGATTTCAATGCCTTCAACCGCCAGAGTTGTCGTCCGGCTTCCGGGCGAGCCATCTCGACCTTCGTTCTTACGGTCACCTCGTTGATTATTTCGCGAGAGGTGTCGGCTTGCCCGTCGATCTCCGTATCGGTCCGAAACTGCAACAAGGACCCGGCAGAGATCATCACGGAGCAACACCGCCCAGACGCTCTCGCCAGCCTCGTCATCTCACGAGACCGAGGCGCTTGCGTCTGGGCTTATCACTTTCACCGGCGACACCCTCTCTTGCCAGTTCCGGTATGTCCTGCAGTTCGTGCTCGAGCTGGCGATGTATGATCGATCCTTCCACGAGGACGATCAACGCAGCGACGACGATGAGCAGGAGGCCTAACAATGCGAGGGCTGCACTCACATACGTGAGCACCTTCAAACCAGGGAAGATCAGCGCCAGTTCTCCGATGACGAGGGTCAGGACGAGCGTGGCGGCCGAGACGAGGCCGATGCTGCTGGCCACGTTCATCAAGGCACATCGGCGCCGATAGGTGAGGATTTCTTTGCGCAGAAAGTGCAGGCGGACATCGGAATCGTCTTTGCTGCGATATTGTTTAATTGTTTCGAGGTACCGCTCCATCGCAGCGTCGTACCGCACCTGCAGGAAGCTTACGAAAATCCAGGCAGCAAAGATGATCGAAGCGCCCGGCCCGATAGCTTTGAAGATGTCGCCAACGTTGATTTGCATTGCACCGCCTTCGGCTTACCCGGCGTCGTCACCCTGACGACTCCATCCTGGCAAGAGGCGACTACCGGGTCTGTTCCATCGAGCGATCGTCGGTCGCACTCTGAGGCGATCACGAGGACGACATGCACCCCCGGCAAGGTGAGGAACGCATCGGCCCGTCAGGGTGACGGCCACAGCCGCCGACAACACGATCGCCCGCGTGGTTCGGCTGGTGGAGGAGGCGCAGGAGGCCAAGGCGCCGGTGGAGCGCTTCATCGACCGGTTCTCGGCCCTCTACACGCCGGCGGTGGTGGCGGTGGCGCTGCTGGTCGCGGTCGCGCCGCCGCTGCTCGCCGACCAGCCCTGGGGCGCGTGGGTGTACAAGGGCCTCGCCCTGCTGCTGATCGGCTGCCCCTGCGCGCTGGTGATCTCCACGCCAGCCGCCATCGCGGCGGCGTTGGCGGCCGGCGCGCGGCACGGCCTGCTCATGAAGGGCGGCGCGGTGCTGGAGAGCCTCGCCCGGGTCACCGCCATCGCCCTGGACAAGACGGGCACCCTGACCGCCGGGCGACCGGTGGTGACCGACGTGCTCGCCCAGGGT